>JAZOMS010000059.1:0-19788 GCA_045654145.1 Alistipes sp.
GGCGTTTGGCGGCAACGGGTGTTGCCGAGAGCGTGGTCAAACCTCGTAAGATGGCGCAGAGCGCGCGCTGGGCGCAGTATCGTTTCGTGCAGATGGCGTTGGAGGAGCGTGAGGCGTTGGAGCGACTGTTTGCTGAGGAGCAGTTTGAGGTTGTGGTCAATTTGGCAGCTCAGGCGGGTGTGCGTTACTCGATCGAGAATCCGCACACATACGCACAGAGCAATGTGGTGGGTTTTCTGAATATCTTGGAGTGCTGCCGCCACAATGAGGTGCGCCACTTGGTCTATGCTTCGTCGAGCAGTGTCTATGGTCGCAATGCGAAGGTGCCGTTCAGTGAGGATGATCGCACGGATTCGCCCGTGAGTCTTTATGCCGCAACCAAAAAGGCCAACGAACTGATGGCGCACACCTATTCCTCGCTCTATGGGATTCCGACGACGGGTTTGCGATTCTTCACGGTTTATGGTCCGTGGGGACGTCCCGATATGGCCCCGATGCTGTTTGCTGATGCGATCTCGAAGGGTCATCCGATCAAGGTCTTCAATGGTGGTGATCTGGCGCGTGATTTTACTTATATTGACGATATTGTCGAGGGCGTTGTGCGAGTGGTAGCAGGTGAGCCGCCTGCTGGCGAAGTGCCCTGCAAGATATATAATATCGGCTGCTCAACACCGGTGCGGCTGATGGATTTTATCTCCACAATGGAACGTGCATTTGGGCGTGAGGCTGAGAAGGTTATGCTACCGATGCAGGCGGGTGATGTCTATCAGACCTATGCCGACACCTCGCGTTTGGAGCGCGACTATGGTTATCGGCCGACGACCACGCTCGAAGAGGGTATCGGGCGCTTTGTGGAGTGGTATGGCACGGAGAATCCGTTGCAACGATAAATCATTTTTTCGCCCCAGCGAGGGCGGGAAAGGAGAGATAAAGAAGATGAAAATTTTGGATTGTACGCTGCGTGATGGCGGCTATTACAACGATTGGGATTTCGATTCGCACACGGTTGATTGCTACCTTGCTGCGATGAATCGTCTGCCGGTCGATATGATTGAGGTGGGCTATCGTTCGTTGCCGTCGAAGAGCTATATGGGTCGCTTCGGCTACTCGCCCCGATTCGAGTTGGAGCGTGTGCGCGAGCGATCGCAAAAGCGTGTGGCGGTGATGTTCAACGAGAAGGATATTCGTGTTGGCGATCTGCCGACGGTGCTCGATCCGGTGGTTGATCTGGTGGATATGGTCCGTATGGCTGTTGCACCGACCAATATGGCACGTGCGATCGAGCTTGGTAGAGCGATCAAGGAGCGTGGCATTGCGGTGGCTTTCAACATAATGTATATGTCGAAGTGGAGCGAGATGGGCGAATTCTTGGATCTGTTGCCTGAACTCGACGGTTGGGCAGATTGTATCAATATGGTCGATTCGTTCGGTGGGGTTACGCCCGACGACGTGCGTCGCACGTTTGCGATGGTGCGTGAGCGAACGAGCGTGCCGATCGGTTTCCACGGTCATAATAACCTCGAATTGGCGCTGATCAACACCCTCGCAGCGATCGACTGTGGAGTGGAATGGGTCGATGCGACGGTGCTGGGAATGGGTCGCGGTGCAGGCAATTTGAAGCTCGAATTGTTGCTGACGTTCCTCAATAAGCGAGGTTTGGAGGTCGATTTCAATGTGTTGGGTGAGGTGGTAAGCCGTTTCTCGGAACTGCACTCGAAGTATGGTTGGGGTGCAAGTCTGCCCTATATGCTTTCGGGAGCTAACTCGCTGCCTCAGAAGGAGGTGATGGCGTGGGTGAGCAACCGACTGCTGTCGCTGAATAGCATTGTTCGTGCGTTGGAAAACAAGCGAATGGGGGTCGAGGATAACGATAAGTTCCCCGAGTGGCAGGCCGAGCGAGCTGAGCGAGTGCTCGTCGTCGGTGGTGGCGAGCGTGTTGCAGAGCATATCGAGGCGGTGCGCACGATGTTGGAGGCTGATCCTCGGATTGTGGTGGTGCATTCGTCGTCGCGCTATGCCAAGTTGTTCAAACGACTGCCTAATCCGCAGATCTTCTGCTTGGTTGGCGACGAAGGACACCGTATGGAGCGTGTTTTCGAGGGTTTGGGCGACTTTGCGGGGCGTTGTATCCTGCCTCCCTATCCACGCAAAATGGGTACCGATGTTCCCGCCTCTGTGATGGATAAAACTTTTGAACTTCACGAGGTTACATTTACCGATATGTTCCGTGATTCGTGTACGGCGATGGCTCTGCAAGCAGCCATCGAGATGCAGGCTCGCAGTGTGATGGTTGTGGGTTACGATGGCTATACCGATATGGTGCTGACTCAGCGTGAGCGCGACCTGACGGCCGAAAATGAGTATATTATGGAGGCGTTCGACCGAGCGTTCGAGGGCGAGTTTGTGTCGCTCACACCGACGTTGTACAACGCTTTGAGAGTCGATTCGATCTACCACCGAATTTAAGCTATGAAGAGAGGTAAAGTTGCGTTTTTTCTGCCAGCACGCAAGGGTAGTCAGCGCGTTAAGAATAAGAACACCCGACCCTTTGCGGGGATCGAGGGCGGTCTGTTAGCCAATAAGTTAGAGCAGTTGATCGCCACCGAGTGCATTGACGAGATTGTGCTCTCGACCAACGATGAGGAGTGCCTGCGAATTGGTAGCAAGTATGCCGAACGATCGTCGCGATTGAGGGTGGTGGAGCGTCCCGATGAACTGTGCCTGGACTCGACCAACTTGCAGGATCTGATCTGCTATGTGCCGACCATAACCGATGCTGAGCATATTCTGTGGGGGCACGTAACTACACCGCTAGCCGATGCTACGAGCTATGACGCAGCGATTGAGGATTACTTTGCGTCGCTCGACACGGGGTTCGATTCGTTGGTGGGCGTTACGGAGTTGAAGAACTTTCTGCTCGACGCCGAGGGGCGACTGATTAACAATACGACCGAGTTGCCTTGGCCTCGTACTCAGGACCTTGCACCATTGTACGAGATCAATCATACGGTGTTCCTTGCTCCGCGCGAGGTCTATATCAAGCAGCGCAACCGCCTTGGTCGCCGCCCGAAACTGCACGTGATGGATAAGATCGCCTCGATGGATATCGATTGGGAGGAGGATTTTGTTATTGCCGAGGCGCTGGTGCGCAGTCGCCGATAGTTGCCCTACCTCTCCCGAAAAAAGTTACGCCGCTCAACCTGTCAAGGTCTGAGCGGCGAGTTTTTTATCCGAAAAGGGTCAAGGATTTGTTTTTCTGCATAATAATCTCTATCTTTACACGTTTTAATAAACAATGAAAAGAGAGTATGCAACGAATTGCAGTTTTCCCTGGGTCGTTCGATCCCTTTACGCTCGGTCATAAGGCGATCATCGAGGAGGCTATCGACCTCTTCGACCGCATCATTATCGGCGTGGGTTACAATAACGAGAAACGAGGTCTGGTTGCTCCGCAGAAGCGAGTGCGACTGATTGAGGATGTATTTAAGGGTAACGAGAAGATCGAGGTCAAGATGTATCGTGGGCTGACGGCCGATTTCTGCCGTGAGTGCGGGGCTACGTTCCTGCTGCGAGGTGTGCGCAATGCAGTCGATTTCGAGTATGAGCACAATATGCAATTGATCAACGAGCGTCTTTATCCCGAATTGACAACTGTTCTGTTCTTTACGCCCCCTCGTTATGCTGCAATTTCATCGAGCATCGTGCGTGAGTTGGTCTATTTCGGTGGCGATCCGACACAGTTTATGCCCGAGGAGATCGACCTGAAAGAGTATTTGTAAGAAAACATATAAAACACTATAACTATGCAATTTACAGCTGAAATGATCGCAGGCGTGCTGCAAGGCGATGTGGTTGGTAACCCGCAGGCTGCGGTGCATACCTTCGCCAAGATTGAGGAGGGGCACGAGGGCGCGCTGTCGTTTTTGGCAAACCCCAAATATGAGCAGTATCTCTACTCGACCGCCTCGTCGGTGGTGATCGTCAATCGCTCGTTCGAGCCGTCGCAGCCCGTGCCGGCAACGATGATCAAGGTCGATGATGCGTATGGTTGCTTTGCGAAGTTGCTCGATTTTTATGTGGCAAACAAGCCCCGCAAGATGGGTATCAGCGAGCGCGCGTCGATCGATTCGACGGCTCAGTTGGGCGAGGGTTGCTACGTAGGCGACTTTACGGTGATCGATGCAGGTGTGAAGATGGGCGACAATTGCCGTGTCTATCCACACGTCTATATCGGTGATAATGTGCGAATTGGCAATAATGTAACGATCAATGCAGGAGTGAAGATCTACGAGGGTTGCTCGATTGGCAATAATGTGATTCTGCACGCTGGCGCAGTGATTGGTGCCGATGGTTTCGGTTTTGCTCCCAATGCACAGGGCAACTTCGACAAGATACCTCAGATTGGCAATGTGGTGATTGAGGACGATGTCGAGATCGGTGCAAATACCTGTATCGACCGTGCAACGATGGGCTCGACAGTGATTCGTTGCGGTGTGAAACTCGATAACCTGATCCAAATTGGTCATAACGTGGTTGTTGGCGAGAATACTGTTGCTGCGGCGCAGGTGGGTATTGCAGGCTCGACCAAGGTTGGTAGCAACTGTATGTTTGGCGGTCAGGTGGGTATCGCGGGTCATTTGACTATTGGCGACAATGTGAAGGCGGGCTCGCAGAGCGGTATCGACAATAATGTCGATAGCAACGAGATGCGTATGGGTACTCCTTCGCTGCCGGGTTTGAAGTTCCACCGCTCGAATGCCGTATTCCGCAACCTGCCCGAATTGAGTCGCACGGTAGCACGTTTGGAGCGAGAGGTAGCCGAGTTGAAGAAATAACAATAAACTTAAATAAACACTACTATGAAAAAACTTATCGTAATGGCAGCAGCGGCTTTGATGGCTGTTGGTTGCGTAAATAATGGTTATGTGATTACAGGTCAGATGGAAGGCTTTGAGGATCAGACCGTATATCTGATGAATAGTCAGCGCGAGAACATCGATTCGACCCAGATGGTTGCAGGCTCGTTCAAGTTCGAGGGAGAGGTTGAGCAACCCACGCAGCTCTATTTGGCAACTGATCACCCCTTTGCTATTGTCTATGTAGAGAAGGGTGAGATTGCAGTTGCAGGTTCGATTGAGGAGCCTCAGACAATCACCGTAACGGGTACTCCGGCAAATAACGCACGCGCAGAATATACCGAGTGGGAGAGCGCATTTATGGAGAGCTATCGCGCTGCAACTCCTGAGGAGCAGACCGCTATGGAGGAGGAGTACTACGCAACAATCCGCGAGAAGGTGGCTGAGAATGCCGCTAACCTGTTTGGCGTGAAGCTCTATTTGAGCGAATTGGTTTATACCGATGCAGCTGCCGATATGTTGGCTCAGGTAGAGAAGTTCTCGCCCGAGATGCAGCAGACCGAAGATGTTACCAAGTTGAAGGAGTTGGCTGAGGCAAAGGCAAAGGTTGAGGTAGGCAAGCCATATACCGAGGTTGTGCAGCCCAATATGGATGGCGAGGCAGTTGCTCTGTCGTCGGTTGTTGGCGAGGGTAAGTATGTTCTGCTCGATTTCTGGGCATCGTGGTGTGGTCCTTGTATGCGTGAGGTACCCTATCTGCTCGAAACCTATGCAGAGTACCACGATAAGGGCTTCGAGATCTACGGTGTGTCGTTCGACCGCGACGCTGAGGCTTGGAAGAAGGCTGTCGAGAGTAAGGGTATGAATTGGATCCACGTGAGCGAGGTTAACTACTTCGACAATCAGGCTGCTAAGGACTATGCAGTGCGTAGCATTCCTTCGAACTTCCTGATCGGTCCTGACGGTACGATCGTGGCTGTAAACCTGCGTGGTGAGGAGGTTAAGGCTAAGATCGCTGAGCTGTTGGCAGAGTAATCTCGAACGTAAAAACATTGTGCGTCATACGTTTATCTCGATAGGGGAGGGCGTATGACGCATTTTTCAACCGTTCGTCGGATGGAGCAATCGAAGAAGATCATAATGGGCATCGACCCTGGTACCAATCGTACGGGTTACGGCATTCTCGAAGTCGGAGGTCGTAAGCCGCGTGCCGTTGTGATTGGTGATATCGACCTGCATAAACTGAACGACCCATACGACAAGTTGGCATACATCTTCAAACGTGTCGGGGCGTTGATTGATGAGTATCAGCCCGATGAGGTGGCGTTGGAGTCGCCCTTCTTTGGCGAGAATGTGCAGAGTATGCTCAAATTGGGACGTGCGCAGGGTGTTGCGATGGCTGCTGCGCTGAGTCGAGGTCTGCCCGTTGCAGAGTATGCTCCGACGCGAATTAAGCAGTCGATCACGGGGCGTGGCTCGGCGGCAAAGGAGCAGGTGGCAGCCATCCTGCAATCGATGTTAGGTATCACCTATGATCCTAAGCGATTGGATGCTACGGATGGTATGGCGGTTGCCGTATGCCACTATTTCACAACTTGTTCGACGATCAATGCGCTGGCAGGCTCGGAGCGTGCAAAGGGTCTGGGTGGTAAGTTGAAGGCGACCTCGTCGCGAGGCAGTAGCTCGTGGGAGCAGTTTCTGCGTCAAAATCCCGACCGTGAGGTGAAGAGCAGCGAGCCTCGCCGAACCGTTAAGAAACCTATCAAATGACACGTACTCGACTCATATCTCTGGTGGTAATTGCGATCTCATTGGTGGCTATCGTATGGTCGCTTGGCGGAGGTATGTTCCGCAACCGAGGTTTCGATTTCACGATTGAGGGGGCGATGGAGGCTGCCGAGGTACCCGATACGACGGGATGGGGGATTGCCGACTTGCAGATTGATACGATCGATGGACGATACTTCATTGAGGGGCGTGCTCTGCGACCTATGGTTGTCGAACTCGGCTCGGAGGAGGTGGTCTATTCTTCGACTCACTTCATTGAGCGAGGGTGCATTGTTGTTGATCAGGGTCGTGCGATGGGAACGGCTGCGAATGATGCACGTACAGCGATGTGTACGGAGGTAGATTCGCTTGCGTGGTGCTGTCCCGAGGGTGAGTATTCGGAGTCCTATAAGCGGGGCTATGACTCTTTGGCACGTATATTTGTTGAGGCTAATCGGACAAATCTATATGGTGGTTGGCTGGCTGAGCGATTGAGTCGTACATTGCCTATCGAGCAGGCACGTGAGCTCTATGACAAGTTGTCGTCAGGCGTGCGTCGCACCGAGGCAGTTGAACCATTGCGCAAACGAGTGGAACGAGATGAGCGTTCGCAGGTGGGACGTCGTGTGGAGACTCTATCAGCTGAGGTCGAAAGCCGATTGCAAGCGGGCGGGTATCTTCTGATCGATTTCTGGGCGTCGTGGAATGTAGACGATCGTGTGCGTGCTCAGCAAATTACCGAACTTAGCGAGCTCTATGGGGCAAGAGGATTGAGCGTTTGTCGCATTTCGATGGATAATAGTCGTGAGCAGTGGCTCTCCGCGATTGATGGCGAACCGACGGAGTGGATTCAATTGAATGGCGAACTGTGTGGGCTTGCAATCGAGTCGTTGCCAGTGAGTTATCTATTGTCGCCACAAGGCAAAATCGTAGCGCGAACAGCATCAATAGATGAGGTTGGTCGAGTGCTTGACGAAATTTTTTAAGATTTTTCAAAAAAAGTTTGCAAAATATTTGGTAGCGACAGAAAAATGACCTATCTTTGCACTCGCAAAACGGAAAGATTGGCACCATAGCTTAATTGAATAGAGCATCTGACTACGGATCAGAAGGTTACAGGTTTGAGTCCTGTTGGTGTCACAAGAAGAGGGGAAGATCATTAAGATCTTCCCCTTTTTCGTGTTCCATTCATCTTGCCTTGTTCGTAAGGTAGTCTGCCGTCGAATTAATCCCACTTCGGTTTGCCGGCGTAGGTGGCTTGGGTGAGGTGCATCGACTCATCGCTCAGTAGGCGGTAGAGTTCGGGCGACTGCAACACCTCGCGAATATTGTACTCCACGCCGTCAATCTTCACCTTATTATATATCAAACGCACGCCGTGGCTGTAATCGACGTAGAAGTTGCCGTGGCGAACATAGAGCGGTTGCTGAGCACGACCATCGGGATGGTGTCAACCATAAATCGCCACGTTGCGCTCGTAATCGGTCAGCGTCTGAATCTTATATGTGATTACAATATCCTTCTTCAAACCCGAAATGAACTGCCCGAAGTGGTAGCCGTGCGCCTTGAACAGCGCGTTGATGGCGTTGGTGCTATCTTGGAATACTATCGGTTGACAGTTGCGGCCACCGAGCGGACGGAACGGAAAGATGTCGATGTGTCCCTCCGATGCTTCGGCAATGCGATCAACCAAGAAGGTGGTAGGTAGCGTACAGTCGAGCGAGTCGGCAATGCGTTGCGCTGCGAGTGGTCCCATCGGCATACGGACGAAATCGTCGTTAGTACCGATCGCAACGTAATCGGGCAGTACCCACATCTCGACCTTGTGGCGACGACGCAGGATCTCGACCGAATCGACCACGGGCGTAGTGAATGTAATCTTGCGAAACTGACGCAATGCATCGGGTACCTGACCTGCGGTAACAGCCTCGACAATAAGATCTTCGAGCGTCCAAAACGAGGTGGTATCGGCACGACGCATAAAGTCGTTTCCGCTCAATGTCGCCGAAGGTTTGTCAGCAAGATAGGGTACGGGCATCGACTCTTTGCGGAGTTTGCCGTTCGAGCCGTAGCGGATGTCGCCCGCCACTGCTGAATGGATTGAGCAAAGGGTGGCGAGAGTGATCGCCACCAATTTGATAAGTGTAGTCATAGGTATGGTTTCGTGGTGTCTATTCGACCTTTTTAAGTCCACGCTCCTCGGCAAGTTGCTCCATCAGAGCGTAGGCTGCATTGTACTCGTTGGGAATCTGTCCGTCGAGTATGGCATCTTTGATAATTGCCTTTATATCACCTATTTCGCGGCAAGGCGGAATCCCGTAGGTGCTCATAATCAACTCGCCAGAAATGGGGGGCTGGAAGTTGCGCACGCGATCTTTCTCCTCGATGTCGGCCATCTTGCGACGTACCAGCTCGAAGTTCTGCAAATAGCGTTTGACCTTCGACTCGATGCCCGAGGTGATGTCGGCCTCGCAGAGCATCATTAGGCTCTCGACGTCGTCACCCGCCTCGAAAAGCAGGCGTCGCACAGCCGAATCGGTAACCAGATCCTCCGACAGAACGATCGGGCGCAGGTGCAGGAAGACCATCTTCTGCACGAACTTCATACGGTCGTTCAAGGGGAGTTTCATCGTACGGAAAATTGAGGGCACCATCTTCGAGCCGAGTACCTCGTGCCCGTGGAATGTCCATCCAATTTTGGGGTCATAGGCCTTGGTTGCAGGCTTGGCGATGTCGTGCAACAGGGCAGCCCAACGCAGCCAGAGGTCTTTGGAGCGTTGCGCCACATTGTCAAGCACTTGCAGCGTATGACGGAAGTTGTCCTTATGGGCGTGCGAGCCACGTCGCTCGACCCCTTTCAGTGCGTCCAGCTCGGGGAAAACGAGTTTCAGCAGACCCGTCATTTCGAGCAGTTCGAAACCGATTGAGGGACGAGGCGAGAGGACAATTTTGTTGATTTCGGTGATGATGCGCTCCTTCGAAACAATCTCGATTCGGTGGGCATTGCGCTGGATTGCATCGAACGTATCGGGGTAGATGTCGAATCCCAACTGTGAGGCAAAACGCACCGCGCGCAACATACGTAGCGGGTCGTCGTCGAAGGTAACATCGGGGTCGCACGGAGTGCGTATTATGAGGCTCTCCATATCGCCCATACCGTCAAACGGATCGACCAACTCGCCAAATGTTGCGTCGTTGAGCGACCACGCTAAGGCGTTGATAGTGAAGTCGCGACGGCGTTGGTCGTCCTCGATCGTACCCGCTTCGACAACAGGTTTGCGCGAGTCGCGACTATACGACTCCTTGCGTGCTCCGACAAACTCGATCTCCCACCCGTCGCATCGCAGCATTGCCGTTCCGAAGGTCTTGAAGATCGAAACTTTGGTGCGCAATTCTCGGCCGAGTGCCTCTGCAACCTCGATGCCGCTACCGATTACCACTACATCAATGTCGTTCGATGGGCGACGCAGGTAGTAATCGCGCACAAAACCACCGATGACAAAGGCCTGCAAACCTTTGTCATCGACGATGCGCTGTATGCGGCGGAATACCTGTGCCGCAAGTGGGTGATGTTTGTCTGTGATATTCACTTTGTGGTGAGAGTCAATTACTTGCGAACGTAATCCTCGATAGCCTCTTTCCAGATCAGGTAGCCGGGACCCAGCAGGTGCAGACCGTCATTGGTCAGCTCAGGGAACATACGGCCATCCTCGCCAACCATCAGCGAGTAGAGGTCAATGAAGGGGATGTTGCGCTCGGCGCAAACCTGCTTCAAGAGTTCGTTCAGACGCTTGATAGGCTCGTCCAATGCGCGGTCCTTGTAACTCTTGAAACGACCGTAGGTTTCGTTCACGGGCAGTACCGACTGTACGTGCAACTTGGTGCGGGGGCTCTCGTTGATAAAGCGGTCGAGCATCTTAGCGATGTTGGCTGCGGTCTCCTCGGGTGAGCGCTTGTCGGCCAAGTCGTTAACGCCAGTCAGTAGGAACAATTTCTTGGGCTGACCCTTAATGATGTGGTCGATACGCTTCTGCATCTGAACGGTGTTGTCGGCGTTGATACCGCGGTTTTTGATGTTCTTCATACCGAACAGCTCGTCCCACTCGCAACCATCAGTCAGCGAGTTGCCGAGGAATACGATATCCTTCTTCGAAACGGGCAGCAGGTCGTAGAGGGTCGCCTTTTGGATGTGATAGTCGGTCTGAGCCTCTACCGAGCAGAAGCAACCGAGTGCCATAATAAGGGTGAAAAGTCTTTTCATAAAAGTTTTTTGTGTTAAATTGATTAGTAATTATTTGCAATGGGTTTCGCGCAAGTACAATGCCACGGTATTCTCCAAACCGAAATAGAGGGCATCGCTGATCAGTGCGTGTCCGATCGACACCTCATCAATCCACGGAATGCGGGTGAGGAAATAGCGCAGGTTGTCCAGATTGAGGTCGTGTCCAGCGTTCAATCCCAGACCTATTTCACGAGCGCGCTCGGCAGCGGCAACGTATGGCTCGATAGCCTTCTCGCGGTCGGTGTGGTAGCCTGCGGCGTAGGCCTCGGTGTAGAGTTCTACACGATCGGCACCGCACTCCTTTGCTCCGCTAACCATCTCGGGATCAGGATCGACAAAGATCGAAACGCGGATACCCTCACGATGGAATCGCTCGCACATCTCGGTCAAAAATTCGCGGTGAGCGATGGTGTTCCAGCCGGCATTCGAGGTGATTGCATCAGCGGCGTCGGGAACAAGTGTTACCTGTGCGGGGCGCACTTCGCAGACCAAATCGACAAAACTCGGAATGGGGTTGCCCTCGACATTGAGTTCGGTCGTAACGACCCCCTTCAACTCGCGAACGTCCGAATAACGGATGTGTCGCTCGTCGGGACGCGGGTGTACGGTGATGCCTTCCGAGCCAAAACGCTCGATATTTTGGGCTGCGGCGATCACATCGGGCATATTTCCGCCACGAGAATTACGAATTACTGCAATCTTATTGATATTTACGCTTAACTTTGTCATAAATTTATTATATTTGCATCTACAAATATACCAATTATTTTGCAAGTTCAGTAATGAAGATCATACTTTTTTCGCGTACAAATTCGGCACTGCGCCCCGTGCTGCTGCGTCAGTTGATTGATACAGTGGGAGTTAGTGGCCTCGATTGGTGCATAAACGAAGAATTTGCACGCGAGCTCGAACGTATGGGCGTGTGTAGTGTCGATCCTTCGCGATTGTATGGCGAAAGTATTGGCAATCAGCCTGATGACTCGATAATGGTCAGTGTTGGTGGCGACGGAACACTTTTGGATGGTATTCGCCGTTTGGAGGGGCGTCCGATTCCCGTTCTCGGCATCAATCTCGGTCATATGGGATTCCTGACGGGAGCTGGTCGTGATGGCATAGCGCATATTTTCGAAGATATTCGCGAGGGTCGCCTGCGTATTGAGGAGCGCTCGATGGTGCGTGTCGAGAGCGATAGTCAGACCCCGATTCAGTGGCCCTATGCCGTCAATGAGTTCGCAATCCAACGCCACGGAGCAAATATGATCTCGGTCGAAACATACGTCGATGGACAGATGGTGGCGACCTACCACGGTGATGGCGTATTGCTCTCAACACCAACGGGTTCTACGGCCTATTCATTGTCGGTTGGAGGTCCTGTCGTGTCTCCGACGTGTGCCTGTTTGATCATCTCGCCACTGGCTCCGCATAATCTTACGATGCGACCGATCGTTATTCCCGATGGTTGCGAGGTTACGTTCCGTATTCGAGCACGTCAGCCCTACGTCTTTGTTACGCTCGACAATACGGCCTATCGTGTCCGTGAGGGAACCACCTTCAAGGTGAAAAAATCGGAAAATAACTTTTTTTTGGCACTCCCACAAAATATATCGTTCTACGATACGTTAAGAGAGAAGATGATGTGGGGTATGGACAACCGCGACAACCGCTACGATCAGTAGTTGAGCGGCTGTTTTGGAGTCGTTGGGGTAATCGAAAGTGTGCCTAAACGACAAAATCGAAAAAAAGTGGAGGTTGAAATAGCTGATCTGCGAATAATTTTACATATCTTTGCATCTTCTATGCGTCTTCTCCGCTCGTGCGGGAGCGCGTGTGAGGCAAAAATGACGACGAAAGTCAAGAAATTGAGAAATGAGCGAAACGAGAAACATACCGCAACACGTGGCCATCATTATGGATGGCAATGGCCGCTGGGCTAAGCAGCGCGGCAAGGAGCGTGTTGAGGGTCATATCGAGGGTGTGCAACGTCTGCGCGATGCGATCAAAGCGTCGGCACGATGGGGTGTGCGCTACTTGACCGTCTATGCCTTCTCGACCGAGAATTGGGGGCGCCCCGAGGCTGAGGTTAATGCGATTATGGAGTTGTTCTGCAAGAGCGTGATCAACGAGTCGCCCGAATTGCAGCGACAAGGTGTGCGCGTGCAGGTGATGGGCGATCGTGCTGGTTTCTCGGAAAAGGTGCTTGCATATATCGATCGTATCGAGAGCGAAACGGCAGCAGGCGAGCGTCTTACGCTGGTTTTGGCGTTCAATTACAGCTCGCGTAGCGAACTGACGGCGGCAGTGCGACAGATCGCAACGGAGGTGGCAGAGGGGCGTTTGTCAGTGGAGCAGATCGATGCACAGAGTGTTGCCGATCATCTGTTGTCGGCGGGCGTACCCGATCCCGACCTGCTGATCCGTACCAGCGGTGAGTGCCGTTTGAGCAACTTCCTGCTGTGGCAGTCGGCCTACACGGAGTTCTACTTCACGGAGGTGTTGTGGCCCAATTTTACGGAGGTGGAGTTCGACCGTGCGATCGAGAGCTATACTCGTCGCGATCGTCGTTATGGCTTGATTAATAAATAGTTAGAAATAGAATATACACAGACACAAACTGATAACAATGAGAAAATTCCGAATAGCATCGCTTGTAGCGGCAATGATGTTCACCATTTGGGGCGTGCAGGCGCAGGAGCAGCAGCCCGCACCCGTAGCCGAGGCCGCGACTGAGCAGGTAACGGAGCAGACAACCGCAACAGAGGAGCAGATGGAGGAGGCTGAGGAGCCTCAATTCCCCGAGGATGCCGAGATGATGGACTATCGTCGTCCGAAACGATATGTCATTCGTGATGTTAAGGTACAGGGTATCAAATACCTCGATCCCAATATTCTGATCGCGACGTCGGGTATCGTACGTGGCGATTCGGCCTATATTCCCGGTAACTACATCAAGCAGGCAGAGGCTCGTCTGTGGAGCCAGCGCTATTTCTCGGATGTGAAGATCGGAGCCGAGATCGATGGCGATAGCGTCGATCTGGTGATTATGTTGCAGGAGCGTCCGCGCGTCTTCCGCTGGTTGTTCGAGGGTATCGGTCGCGCTCAGGCGAGCGATATCGTTGATAAACTCAAACTCAAACGCAATGGCGAGCTGTCGGACTACGTACTCGATAAAAATACCAAACTCATCAAAGAGTACTATGCTGAGAAGGGTTTTCGCAATGCTGAGATTACGCCTCGAATTGAGAACGACTCGGTGGTCAAGAATGCTGTGAATGTAACGTTCGTGATCAAGAAGAATCCGCGAGTGCGAATTGGCGAGATTGTCTTCACGGGTAACGACTCGTTCAAGGAGAAACGTCTACGTCGTGCGATGAAGAAGACTCACCAGAAGAGTATCAACTTCTTCGTTAGCTCGAAGCTCAACGAGGAGGAGTACGAGAACGATAAGATCAATGTGGTCGATTTCTATAACTCGAAGGGTTATCGTAACGCTACGATCTTGAAGGACTCGATCTATACGATCAACGAGAAGCGTATCGGTATCAAGATCGACCTCTCGGAGGGTAACAAATACTATTATCGTAATATCTCGTGGGTGGGCAATAGTGTCTATCCGACCGAGGCGCTGGATCAGATGCTCGGCATCAAGTCGGGCGACACCTACGACAAGAAGACGCTGCACAAGCGTTTGGGTATCGGTCGTGAGGAGAACCCCGAAGAGATCTCGGTTAAATCGAGTTACCAGAATACGGGTTATCTGATGTCGCAGATCGATCCTGCTGAGATCATCGTAGGTGCCGACTCGATCGACCTCGAATTGAAGATATTCGAGGGTAAGCAGTTCTCGATCAACGATGTGCATATCTCAGGTAACGATCGTCTGGACGACGAGGTGATCCGCCGCGAAATGTACACTCGCCCTGGTGAGTTGTACAACCGAGCATTGCTGATGCAGACCATCCGTACGCTGGGTGCGATGGGGCATTTCAATGCCGAGAAGATTTCGCCCAATATTCAGCCTGTGAGCAACGAGTTGGTCGATGTGTCGTGGGCGTTGGAGGAGACCGCCTCGGACCAGTTCAATATCGCTGGTGGTTGGGGTGCAAATACCTTCGTCGGTTCGGTGGGTATCACGCTGAACAATCTATCGGTCAAGCGTTTCTTCAAGAAGGGTGCTTGGCGTCCCTATCCGCAGGGTCAGAACCAGCGTCTGAACATCACGGCTCAAACCAACGGTACCTACTATAAGTCGGCCTCGATCTCGTTTACCGATCCGTGGGTAGGTGGTAGGAAGCCTAACTCGCTCACCATCGGTTTCCATTGGTCGGAGGAGAACGACGCTTACTACGTATGGCAGTCGGCAAGCCAGCACTTCCGTGCAATGGGTCTGTCGGCAGGTTTGGGTCGCCGTCTGAATTGGCCCGACCCCTACTTCTCGCTCTACACTGAGTTGGCTTACCAGCGTTACGCGTTGAAAGATTGGGATTACTTCATTATGAAGAACGGTAAGGCAAACGTTGTGGCATTGCGAGCAGTCTTGTCGCGTAACTCGGGCGATCAGCCGCTCTATGCGCGTCGTGGTTCGGAGTTCACCGTGTCGGCAGCTATTACACCTCCCCATTCGCTTTGGGATGGCAAGGATTATAGCAATAAGGCGATGACCGATCAGGAGCGTTATCGCTGGATCGAGTACCACAAGTGGGATTTGAAGGCTCAGTGGTTCTACCCGCTGACCAAGAACAATAATCTTGTGTTGATGGCAAGTGCCGAGATGGGTTTCTTGGGTAACTACAACCCCAATAAACTCTCGCCTTTCGAACTCTACGACGTGGGTGGCGACGGTATGTCGGGTTATAGTGTCTATGGTGTCGATGTGATCCGTCTGCGTGGTTACGAGGATAGCGCATTGAACCCTGTTGGTGGTACGGGTTACTCGCGCGTGTATAATAAATATACGGTAGAGATGCGTTACCCGATCATTATGAAACCTTCGTCAACCATCTATGGATTGGTATTTGTTGAGGGTGGTAACGGTTTCAACTCGTGGAAGGAGTTCTCGCCCTTCAAGATCAAGCGTTCGGCCGGTGTGGGCGTGCGTATGTATCTGCCCGTTGTGGGTATGCTCGGTATCGATTGGGCATACGGTTTCGACCCTGCGGCGGGTGGCTCGAAGGCAAGCGGTAGCCAATTCCACTTTATGATTGGTCAGCAGTTCTAAATCTAACGAACCAACTATAAAACTGATACAACTATGAAAAAGATTTTTGCATTGCTCCTCAGCCTTGTGGCATTTGTGGGAGTGGCATCGGCACAAAACTATATGGTTGTCGATAGCGAAAAGATCTTCAAGTCGATTGACGAGTATAACAATGCGATGACGCAGCTCGACAATCTGGCTAAACTCTGCCAGCAGCAGGTTGACGCTAAGTTTGCCGAGATCGAGAAACTCTATAATAGCTATCAGCAGGAGAAGGCATCGCTTTCGGCTGCGGGTCGCTCAATTCGCGAGAACGAGATCTTCGACAAGGAGTCAGAGGCGATGAAGTATCAGGAGTCGCTGTTCGGAAACGAGGGTACGATGATGAAGAAGCGAATCGAGCTGATTCAGCCCATTCAGGAGCGTGTTTTCAAAGCTATCGAGTCGTATGCCAAGGCTAATGGTTTCGATATGGTGTTGGATATCGCCTCGAATGCTACGTTGCTCTACTACTCGCCCGCGGTGGATCGTACGCAGGCAGTGATAAAAATGTTGAAATAACAATTAAAAAAACTTTTAATACACAATTATGAAAAAACTTATCAAGCTAACCCTTGTAGTTGCGCTGGTTCTCAGCTCGACTTCGCTTTTTGCTCAGAAAATGGGTCGTATCAACTCGCAGGAGCTGATCTCGTTGATGCCCGAAACCACTCAGATGCAGACCGACTTGCAGACCTATGCAACCGAGTTGAATGCACAGATCGAGGAGGTTCAGGTTGAACTGAACAACAAGTTTGCTGACTTCCAGAAGAAGCAGGCAACGATGAAGGATTTGGAGCGTCAGGTGGCTGAGAAGGAGCTGAATGAGCTGGGTGCTCGTTTGGAGCAGTTCCGTCAGGTTGCAAGCGAGGATTTCTCGAAGAAGCAGCAGGAGCTCTTTACCCCGATTCAGGAGAAGGCTATGGCAGCTATCGAGAAGGTTTCGAAGGCAGGTGGCTATGCAGTGGTTATCGACTTGGCCGCAGGTAGTATGATCTACATCGACGAGGCTCAGGTAACTGACCTTTTGCCTGCTGTTAAGGCAGAGCTGGGTATTAAGTAATCGTATCCCACGTCGTTTTTAAGTAAAGCCGTGCCCAGAGGGGTGCGGCTTTTTTGTGCTATATGGGATAGTGCGAGTTTTTGATATCTGGTTAAGGCGGGCACAATTTATGCAACAGAAGGTTGCGAAATGGGGCAATGAAGCTCTGTTCTCTGAAACACTATGTTAGCTATGAAATTCTCTACAATGCTTTTTGTGTCAATCTTGGTATCGCTGGCAGCACTGAGTGCAAGTTATGGTTACGCTCGTCGAGATCTTGGAGCGCCCGATCGTCCGATGTGGGCATCGACCATCGAGGAGTTGAAACAGGTTTGCGGTCTTAAACTCGCCACGGCAGCCCAATACGAACGTGAAGCCCAGGCTGCTCAACTCTCGCAGAACCATCTTCAATGGCAACTCTACAATGCGTTGGCGCACTCGGAGCATATCCACGTGCGGAACTATATGCGTGCGCTCAACAAGTTGGGGAGTCGCTATGTACGTCGTGCTTTGGCTCCCGAAATGGGTACATCGGAGGGCGAGGGCATTGTGCGTAGTATTGCTCTTGAACGCTATCTGGTTGATGGTCGGCACGAGCAGTCGATACACTCTGCGCTTGATGAGAAATCGAACTATGCTGCTCGTATCGTGGCGTGGGCATCGGGTAGCGATGTGAAGCACGTGATGCTGCTCGAACAGTGCGCTTTGGCGTGCGAGGGGCTATGTGCTGCGCCGTCGGGTTATGCCGTCTGTCCCGTATGTGGCAATACGAGCGACTGCGAGCACGAGGATTGCTACTGTCCGTTCTGTATGACTCCGAGTGGTGATTATGTGCGTTTTTTGGTCAATATGTCGGCAAAGTAGTAAAATAATTAAGAATTTTAGAACATTTTTGAAGGTTTATTTCTATCTTTGGCGTCCGTATGCGAAAGGTAAAGTTAGAAACTCCGATCGCACTACGCAAGCTAAATTTAATAAATAAAACCTTTACAAAATGAAATCACTCAAAATCGGAGACCTACTCGCCCACATACCCATCATTCAGGGCGGTATGGGCGTCGGCGTTTCGCTTTCGGGTTTGGCCTCGGCAGTGGCCAACGAAGGTGGTGTCGGCGTTATCTCGTCGGCCGGTCTGGGCGTGATCTACAAGGAGCATTCGAGCGACTACAATGAGGCCAGTATCTGGGGTCTTAAAGAGGAGTTGCGTAAGGCTCGTGAGGCAACACGCGGAATTATCGGCGTCAATGTGATGGTCGCTATGTCCAATTTTGCGGATATGGTCAAGACCGCTATCGCCGAGAAGGCGGACATCATCTTTTCGGGAGCAGGACTGCCATTGAACCTACCCTCGTTCCTGACCGAGGGTGCCAAGACCAAACTTGCCCCCATCGTGTCGTCGGCACGTGCAGCCAAGTTGCTGTGCGAGAAGTGGCTGGCAAACTACAACTACATTCCCGATGCCATCGTGGTTGAGGGTCCGAAGGCCGGTGGTCATTTGGGCTTCAAGCACGATCAGATCAGTGATCCGAACTACTCGCTCGAATCGGTATTGCCTGAGGTTGTTAAGGAGGTGCGCGGGTTTGGCGAGCAACACAATGTCTATATTCCGGTGATCGCTGCCGGAGGAATTTACACGGGAGAGGATATCTATCGTACGATGCAGCTTGGAGCCGATGGCGTTCAGATGGGAACACGCTTCGTAGCCACTGAGGAGTGCGATGCCGCATCTGCATTCAAGCAGTGCTATGTGGACGCCCAAGAGGAGGATATCGAGATCATCCAGAGTCCGGTCGGTATGCCTGGTCGTGCCATTCGTAGCGCCTTCCTTGACAAGGTGCGTGAGGGCTTGAAACGTCCGAAGGCTTGTCCGTTCAACTGCATCAAGACGTGCGATGTAAATCACTCGCCCTACTGCATTATGCTCGCGCTCTACAACGCCTTCAAAGGTCGTTTGGAGCACGGCTATGCCTTCTGTGGCTCAAATGCGTGGCGTACGGAGAAGATTCTGAGCGTGCGTGAGCTGATCGCCTCGTTGCGCAGTGAGTTCGAGGCGTTCAAAGCTAAGTTCGACAAGTAGTTCGGTAATAACTATTTACTCTTTTGAACCGCACTTCCATCGTGGAGGTGCGGTTTCTTGTTGCAAAAGAAAGAGGCCCGCCACTCCGATGGGAGCAGCGGGCCGAGCGCTAATACAAATATAGGTACTCTAATGATTAGAGATACTTTTCGATAACAGTGCAGATGCGGTCGAAAACCTCGTCGAGCGAGCCGACGCCATTCACCGCCTCATACTTGCCCTGAGCCGAGTAGTAGTCGGCAACAACGGCAGTCTGCTCGTTGTAGATCTGGATTCGGTTGCGAATCACCTCCTCGTTGGCGTCATCAGCACGACCGCTGCTTTGACCACGCAGCAGAATTCGCTGCACCAGCTCCTCGGTGGGAACCTCCATATAGATCATCACATCGACTTTCAGTTCACGCTCCGAGAGGATCTTGTCGAAAGCCTCAGCCTGCGGAGTGGTACGGGGAAAGCCGTCGAAGATGTTGCCGTTAGCGTCGCGATGACGATCGACATAGTCAGTTACGATGTCGATCACAAGCTGATCGG
>JAZOMS010000060.1:0-3431 GCA_045654145.1 Alistipes sp.
CGCACTGCCTCCTCTTCCCACTCGTCCGAGTAGCCGTTGCCGTCGAAGAGAATGGGGCGGCAATCGTTGATCAACTGCTTTATCTCCTCGAAGATAGCCTTCTCGACCGACTCGCCGTTTGCGGTGCGAGCATCGACGCGACCTTTGAAGATGGTAAGTTGCTCGGCTACGGCGGCGTTGAGCGTGATCATAGCCGATGCGCAGTTGGTGAGCGAACCCACCGCACGGAACTCGAAACGGTTACCCGTGAAGGCAAAGGGTGAGGTGCGGTTGCGGTCGGTGTTGTCCATCAACAGTTCGGGGATCGAGGGGATACCCTGCATCTTGAAGCCAGTCTTCGAGTCGAAAATGATTGCATCTTCGCTCTGGCTCTCAGCGATCTTGTCGAGAGCAGCCGAAACCTGCTTGCCGAGGAATACCGATATGATAGCGGGCGGTGCCTCGTTAGCGCCCAGACGGTGGGCGTTGGTGGCGGTCGAAACCGACGCCTTCAATGCGCCGTTGTGGCGATAAACTGCCGCTATGATATTGGCAATGAATGTAACGAATTGCAGATTTGCCTGCGGTGTTTTACCCGGCGAGAGCAGATTGACGCCTGTGTCGGTGCCGAGCGACCAATTGTTGTGCTTGCCCGAGCCATTGATGCCCTTGAAGGGTTTTTCGTGCAGCAGCACGCGGAACGAGTGGCGACGTGCCACCTTCTCCATCAGAATGAGCAACAGCTGGTTATGGTCGTTGGCGAGGTTCATCTCCTCGTAGATCGGAGCCAACTCGAACTGATTGGGCGCAACCTCATTGTGGCGCGTCTTGACGGGGATGCCGAGCTTCAACGATTCGCGCTCCAAGTCCTTCATAAACTCGATCACGCGGTCGGGAATCGCACCGAAATAGTGGTCCTCCAACTGCTGATTCTTGGCACTCTCGTGCCCCATCAGCGTGCGCCCCGTCAGCACTAAGTCGGGGCGTGCAGCCCACAGACCCTCATCGACCAAGAAATACTCCTGCTCCCAACCCAAGAATGTCGTTACGCGCTTAACCTCGGGATCGAAATAGTGGCAGACGTCAAGTGCCGCCTGACCTACGGCCGAGATCGAGCGCAACAGAGGCAACTTGTAGTCGAGAGCCTCGCCCGTATAGGCGATGAAAATAGTTGGAATACAGAGAGTTGTATCGACAATGAATGCAGGCGACGTAGCGTCCCAAGCCGAATAGCCACGAGCCTCGAAGGTGTTGCGGATACCGCCATTGGGGAACGACGAGGCGTCGGGCTCCTGCTGAATGAGCAGTTTGCCCGAGAACTCTTCGAGCATGCCTCCCACGCCGTCGTGTTCGAGGAATGCGTCGTGCTTCTCGGCCGTACCACCCGTCAGCGGCTGGAACCAGTGGGTATAGTGTGTGGCGCCTTGATCCATAGCCCATTGCTTCATACCCGATGCGACTTCGGCTGCGATCTCACGCGAGAGGGGAGTGCCGTTGTCCATCGTGTCGAGCATAGCCTCGTAGGTCTTTTTGTGGAGATAGCGACGCATTGCGGCGCGGTTGAAAACCTTCGTGCCGAAGTACTCCGAGGGGCGACCTTCGGGAGTTTGGGCTGCGAGGGGCTTACGGTTGATAGCCTCCTCGACCATTCTGAATCTGAGCGATGACATTGTTGGTTTCTTGATCTGTTTAAGTGAGGGTTGTGGCTCACGTTTCCGAGCCACGCGACAAAAGTACGAAAAAATCTATTTTAATGGTTGTTTTCGCACGGCTAAATTTGATATTTTCGATTAATTTTTCTAAATTTGTAAGGCTCTAAACTAAGATGTATGAAAAAATATATTTTGATTTGTTTGTCATTGCTGTTGATGACAGCGTGCGAGCGAGATAAAAGGGCGTGGCGATTTTCGTATATTCAATCCTATTATACATATTCGGATATTCAGTTGAATGCGGTCGGCAACGGAATGAAGATTGATGTTCTGCCTGTTAATTCTGAGTTTTTGGCTGATATTGAGGGTAATGGCGATCGTCAGGCATATGAGAATTTGCGTGTCCATTATGGTGATAATAGTTGCTCTAATCCTTCGTATGGTGGTCATATTGTAGAAGGCGCGTTTGCTATTGATTATGAGTCGATAGAGTTGATTGCGCAGTGCGATTGGGACGGTTCACACGCGCAAGGCAGTTCGTTGGCAGATGTTACAACGGTGCATTTGCGATCATACTATCCATTTATTGC
The DNA here is from genome assembly GCA_045654145.1 of Alistipes sp. Taxonomy (GTDB): domain Bacteria; phylum Bacteroidota; class Bacteroidia; order Bacteroidales; family Rikenellaceae; genus Alistipes. The sequence continues at coordinate 2,222 of JAZOMS010000060.1, forward strand.
ATCGGGGTATAAAGAGTATATGTCATACTCTTATGGGGCAATGGTGTCATTGTCTAATGTTGAACCTGCTGATCTATTGATGCTTGGAGTGCTCACTCCGCAGCGAATCAATGAGGCAAAGATAGCTACGATTAATATTACCCCTCCTGCCGTTGCGGGCGAGTATCCCGTTACGGTCAAGATGACAACCACCGACGGTCGGGTGTTTGAAAAGTCGATCACGCTGACGGTCGAGTAGCGACGACGTACTGTCGTAACCGATTTGTGGCGAGGGGTTTGGTTGAGAACCTCTCGCCACGATTTTTTTGGTGAGAATTTGGGCGTATTTGTGGCGTGTTTTGTTGCGAGTTTCAATTAATTTTTCTAAATTTGTAGGTCGCATATTTGTATGCGCGCGTGAAAGAACTAAAAAATTAAAACCGATAAAACTATGACTCGTAAATTAACTACGCTGATTTTCACCATTTTCGCTGCTTGCGGTATGCTCGCAGCTCAGCCTACGGGCGATATTCTCAAAGAGATCAAGGCTAAGCACGCTCCCGACAAGCGTACGGTGCTCTACGACATCAAAGTCGATGAGTATCCGAGTGTTGCAGTTGTAACCGGTCGCACCACCTCGAAAGAGGCTTTGGACGAAACAATCGAAAAGGTGAACGCAAAGTTCGAGGGTAAGCAACTCGTCAATGATGTGCGCCTGCTGCCCGATGCTAAGATGAAGGGCGAGGTCTATGGTGTGATCGACATCGCTGTGGCAACCGTTCGCCGTGAGGGTAACTACTCGTCGGAGCAGCTCACTCAGTTGCTGATGGGTATGCCCGTGCGAGTGTTGGACGACAATGGTTGGTTCTACGTGCAGACCCCCGAGGGCTATCTGGGTTGGGTTGCTAAACGTGGTGTGAAGACTATGACTCGCGAAGAGTACAACGCTTGGGTTGAGGCCGATAAGGTTGTCTATATGCCCACGACGGGTTGGATCTACGAGCAGCCCGATTTGAAGTCGGCACACGTAACCGACATCACTGCCGGCTCGATCGTGCTGAACAAGGGCAAGGCTAAGGGTAAGTTTATCGCAGTTGAGTTGCCGAAGGGTCGCAAGGGTTATCTGTTGCGCTCGGACGTTGAGGACTTCGAGGTGTGGAAGAAGCGTCGCCCCACAGCTGATGCAGTGGTAGCTGAGGCGCAGAATCTGCTCGGCACTTCGTATCTGTGG
>JAZOMS010000061.1:0-6207 GCA_045654145.1 Alistipes sp.
TCGGGGTGCGCCTTCTCGATCTCGTCCAACAGCACCACCGAGTAAGGCTTACGGCGCACAGCCTCAGTCAGTTGACCGCCCTCGTCATAACCCACATATCCCGGAGGCGCACCAATCAGACGCGACACCGCGTGGCGCTCCTGATACTCGCTCATATCAATACGGGTCATCAGGTTCTCGTCATTGAACAGGAACTCCGCCAATGCCTTTGCCAGCTCGGTTTTACCTACACCCGTCGTGCCGAGGAATATGAACGATCCGATCGGACGGCGACCATCGCTCAACCCAGCACGCGAGCGACGCACAGCATCCGAAATGACCTCAATAGCCTCCTGCTGACCCACCACACGACGGTGCAACTCAGCCTCCATATTGAGCAACTTCTCGCGCTCGCTTGCCAGCATTCGCGTTACGGGCACACCTGTCCACTTCGATACGACCTCGGCAATATCCTGCGAATCAACCTCCTCCTTGATCATCGAGCCATTTGTACCTGCCAATTCGAGCTCCTTTTGCAGGGCGTCGATCTGCTGCTCCGCCTCGCGGATCTTGCCGTAGCGAATCTCCGCCACACGACCATAGTCGCCACTGCGTTCGGCCTCGGCCGCCTCGACTTTCAGACGCTCGATCAGCTCCTTATTTGATTGAATCTGCTGCAACAGATCGCGCTCGCCCTGCCACTTGGCACGCAACGCACTACGCTGAGCATTAAGCTCTTCCAACTCGTGCGAAAGCTCCTCGACACGACGCTCATCACCCTCGCGACGAATCGCCTCACGCTCGATCTCGATCTGTCGCACACGGCGGTCGAGGGTGTCAATCTCCTCAGGCACAGAGTTCATTTCGAGGCGCAGACGTGCCGCCGCCTCATCGACCAAATCAATCGCCTTGTCGGGCAGAAAACGCGACGTAATGTAGCGGTGCGACAGCTCGACCGCTGCCACAATCGCCTCGTCCTTAATGCGCACCTTATGGTGATTTTCGTAACGCTCCTTCAATCCACGCAGGATCGAAACCGCATCCTCTACCGACGGCTCATCAACCATAACCTTCTGGAAACGACGTTCCAACGCCTTATCCTGCTCGAAATATTTCTGGAATTCGTCGAGCGTCGTAGCACCAATCGTGCGCAACTCGCCACGTGCCAAAGCGGGTTTCAAGATGTTGGCAGCGTCCATCGCGCCGTCGCTCTTGCCCGCACCAACCAGCGTATGAATCTCGTCGATGAAGAGCAGAATCTGACCCTCCGAGGCTATCACCTCCTGCACCACGGCTTTCAATCGCTCCTCGAACTCGCCCTTGTACTTCGCGCCCGCAATCAACGCGCCCATATCGAGCGAAAAGATACTCTTCGAACGCAGATTTTCGGGCACATCGCCATCGACAATGCGATGCGCAATACCCTCAGCAATAGCGGTTTTACCCACACCTGCCTCACCGACCAAGATGGGATTGTTCTTGGTGCGACGCGAGAGAATCTGCAACACACGACGGATCTCCTCGTCGCGCCCAATGACGGGATCGAGTCTGCCTCGACGCGCCTGCTCGTTAAGGTTGATAGCATACTTGCCCAACGCATTGAACTCCTGCGACGAGGTAGGCGAATCGACCTTTGCACCCTTGCGGAACTCGGTGATGGCCGCCTTCAACTCCTTCTCAGTCGCACCAGCCTCCTTCAAAAGTCGCTGAGCCTCACCACGCTCGGCAATCAACCCGAGCAGCAGATGCTCTACCGAGGCATACTTGTCGCCAAAGGTCGAGGTGGAATCTACCGCACGCTGAACGATGAGCGACGCCTCGTGCGAAAAATATTGCTCGCCCGTTGCACCCGACACCTGCGGCAGAGCAGCCACGGCACGTTGCACATTATCGCGTAGGAGCTTGACATTCACCCCCACACGCCCCAGCAAAAATGCTCCGAGCGAATCATCCTCGGCGATGAGTGCCGAGAGGACGTGCAGCGGATCGAGAGCCTGCTGTCCGCCTCGCTGCGCCAGCGCAAAGGCCTGTTGAAGAGCCTCCTGCGCCTTGATTGTAAGTGAATTGATGTCCATAATCGTTTTATCTTTTTTGGTTATTAATCTCAATTTTCGGAAAAGATTTACAGCAAAACCATTGCCAATGTTGTTGCTCGGGCATTTTGTCATACACGACTGACAAGAGCCCGCCAATCGACTGACTTACCGACACTTTCATCTGCCAAAGCGTGCCGAATCGGCACCCACCACGCGACAAATTGTCGCTCGCGTAAGCGCACGTGCGTACATTTTTGTAGCGCGATGTTGCGCAGGAAAGAAAAAGTTTTGCTATATTTGCGGTTGCTATGGAAAATTTTGTTGTATCAGCTCGTAAATATCGCCCCGCTACGTTCGCTTCGGTAGTGGGTCAATCGCATATTACCTCAACGCTCAAAAATGCCATAGCCCGTGGTCAGTTGGCACACGCCTATCTGTTCTGCGGTCCGCGTGGTGTGGGCAAGACCACCTGCGCACGTATCTTTGCGAAGGCTATCAACTGCTTCTCACCCGTCGATAATGAGGCTTGCAACGAGTGCGAGTCGTGCCGCTCATTCAACGAGGGTCGCTCGTTCAACATTCACGAGCTGGACGCCGCATCGAACAACTCGGTCGAGGATATTCGTTCGCTGACCGATCAGGTACGTATCCCGCCCCAGGTGGGTCGTTACAGCGACTATAACATTGACGAGGTGCATATGTTGTCGGCAGCGGCCTTCAACGCCTTCCTGAAAAAGCTTGAAGAGCCTCCCGCACACGCCAACTTCATTCTGGCAACCACCGAGAAACATAAGATCATCCCAACGATTTTGTCGCGTTGTCAGATCTTCGATTTCAACCGTATCCGTGTCGAAGATAGCGTTGGCTACCTGAAATATATCGCTCAGCAAGAGGGCGTTACCTACGATGATGAATCGCTCAATCTGATTGCGCAGAAGGCTGATGGTGGTATGCGCGACGCGCTGTCGATGTTCGACAAGGCGGTTTCGTTCTGTGGTCAGTCGCCCTCGTATCGAGAGGTGGCACGATCACTCAACGTGCTCGACTACGATACCTATTTCACCACCATTGACACCGTGATGGCAGGCGATTATACCAAGGCGCTGCTACTGATCGACCGAGTACTGTCGGCAGGATTCTCGGCGCAGACCTTTATGGCAGGTTTGGCACAACACTGCCGCGACCTGCTGATGTGTCGCGATGCTCAGACGTTGCCTCTGCTCGAAGTTACGGGAACGCTACTCGAACGTTATCGCGCGCAGGCGGCCTCGTGCGATGCAGAGTTTCTGTTCGGGGCGATCACGCTGCTTGCCCAGCTCGACGCCACGATACGAACGGCAACCAATCGCCGCCTCACGGTTGAACTCGGTCTGATGAAACTTTGCAGACTGAGTCAAAAAAAAAATGAGCCGATAGGTGAGCTATTCGAACTGCCCGAATTGAAGGGTGCAGTGGCAGTTCCGTCGGTAACTACACCCACAGCGCCGACACCGCAAGCAACCCCACAAAATGAGCAGAGATCGCAACCGACCGTATCGCAGCCCAAGCCCTCGGCTCAGCCCGCATCCCAACCCACAACTACCACCGCAAAACCTCAAACTCAGCGTCCGATCACCACTCCACGCACCCCGATCTCGGGGACGTCGCTCGCCTCGTTACTGAACAAAGCCACAGCGAAGCCGTCGGATGTAGATTCGGAGCAGAGCGCAGGCAACTCATTGGCATCGATTGATCCACAGACCGAGCAGAAGATCGCCAATGCACGCGAGCAGTTCATCGCTAAGTTGCGCGAGCAGAGTGTGCGTATGGCCTTGGCATTCGACACGATGAAGGTCTATGGCAACCACCTTGTGATCGAGGCCGAGAGTGATGTTCTCGAAGATGAGATTCGCCACCACAAAACCGCCGTTTTGCAGATGCTGGCCGACACGGCAAGTGTGAATGGTATGATCGAATTGGAGATTGTGCGCCCCAAGGTCGAGTATCGCGCCCCGAAGCCTATCCGTGCGGAGGATCGAATGGCCTACTTGGTCGAGAAGAATCCGCTGGTGGGGAAGTTGCGCAAGGCCTTGGAACTTGAATTGGAATAACGATAAACAAATGATAAATTAGAACAAACACAATGAATTTTGTAGAAGAACTCGAATGGCGTGGTATGATCCACGACATTATGCCCGGAGCTAAGGAGCAGTTGGCCAAGGAGATGACCACTGCCTACTTGGGTATCGACCCCACGGCTGACTCGTTGCATATCGGCCACTTGGTGGGTGTGATGATTTTGAAACACTTTCAGCGTTGTGGCCACCGCCCCATTGCGCTGGTAGGTGGTGCAACGGGTATGATCGGCGATCCCAGCGGCAAGTCGCAGGAGCGCAACCTGCTCGATGAGGCAACCCTGCGCCACAATCAGGAGGCTATCAAGGCTCAGCTGGCGAAGTTGATCGATTTCGATAGCGATGCGCCGAACGCCGCCCTGCTCGTCAATAACTACGACTGGATGAAGGATTTCACCTTCCTCGATTTCGCACGCGACATCGGTAAGATGATCACCGTAAACTATATGATGGCCAAGGATTCGGTCAAGAAGCGCTTCAATGGCGAGGGCGACGGTATGTCGTTCACCGAGTTCACCTATCAGCTGTTGCAGGGCTACGACTTCCTGCATCTGTACGAAACGCTCGGTTGTAAGGTGCAGCTCGGCGGTTCGGACCAGTGGGGCAACATCACCACTGGCACAGAGTTGATCCGTCGTAAGCTGGGTGGCGAGGCTTATGCCATCACCTGCCCGCTGATCAAGAAGGCTGACGGTACAAAGTTTGGCAAGACCGAGAGCGGCAACATCTGGCTCGATGCACGCTACACTTCGCCCTATAAGTTCTACCAGTTCTGGCTGAACGTAAGCGACGAGGATGCCAAGAGCTACATCCGTATCTTCACGTTGCTCGATCGAGAAACCGTCGAGGCACTCATCGCCGAGCACGACGAAGCGCCCCACCTGCGTATATTGCAGAAGCGTTTGGCTCAGGAGGTTACTACGATGATCCACTCGGCTGAGGAGTACGAGAAGGCAGTTGCTGCATCGAACATTCTCTTCGGTCAAGCTACGGCTGAGGCTCTGCACTCGCTTGACGAGCAGACGCTGTTGCAGGTATTCGACGGCGTTCCGCAGTTCACCGTATCGAAGGAGGCGCTGGGTTGCCCCTTCATCGAGTTGGTAGCCGAGCGCTGCAATGTCTTCGCATCGAAGGGCGAAACCCGCAAGTTGGTTCAGGGTGGCGGTATCTCGCTCAACAAGGAGAAGGTTGCTGATCCGATGCGCACCGTAGTGGAAGAGGATCTGATTGCTGGCAAGTACATGTTGGTACAGAAGGGCAAGAAGAACTACTACCTCATCACGGTAGAGTAATCACACCTATATAATACAAAGAAGAGATGATTTTCACAATTCGACTCGAAAATATGGAGTTCCGTGCGGGACACGGCTGCTACGACCTGGAAAAAAAGGTAGGCAACCGTTTCATCGTATCGGTCGAGATTGATGCCGAGAGCGAGGAGGCCGCGCGCGAGGACGATGTGCAGAAAGCGGTCAACTATCTCAACGTCTATGAACTCGTCGCTCACCAGATGCGCCAGACATCAAACATCTTGGAGAACGTCGCACTTCGCATAGGCGACGCCATCAAGGCCGAGTGGCCGCAGGTGGAGCGCGTTCGGGTCGAGGTTTCGAAGTTGGCTCCGCCACTCGGTGGTAAAATCGAACGAGTTACCGTAGGTATCACTCGCTAAGGCGTTTTCGCGAACTGTTGATAACTTGTAAATAAATTGCCACATACTGAGAAATAATTCTTGAAAATTATCCTCAATTTTGTAAGCACGTAATCCCCTTATGGTTGGGTTACGTGCTTTGTCGTCTGGCAATTACAATAAAAAACAATATACTATGTCCGAAAATCAAAAACCAACCCAGCTGAAAGAGTATCCTTACGCTGAGGCAGTTGCGACCGCGAAGGAGTATTTCGCAGGCGACGAACTTGCCGCAACCGTATGGGTGAGCAAGTATGCTCTGAAAGACTCATTCGGCCACATCTACGAGTGCTCGCCCGAACAAATGCATTGGCGCATCGCTAACGAGATCGCTCGTATCGAGAATCGCTACACTAACCCGATGTCAGCAAACGAGGTGTTCGAACTG
>JAZOMS010000062.1:0-2738 GCA_045654145.1 Alistipes sp.
CATCGGTCAGTCGGCTCAGCGCATCGGTAAAGAAGAGCTGTGCTCGACGGCTGGGAAATAAAATCCGCAATCGCGACACCTCACGTCCATAACGCGAATAGAGATCCGCCGCAACTTCCTCAACAAAAGTAACCATCTGAGTGTCAAGCATTGGCACTATTCGATACTATTTATTGAACTGCCGAGCAATTTCGAATTGGCACGCAGGATCGAGGGCTTACCACGATAGAAGACTGCGCCACCAAGATTGGCCGTTGCGGCCAGACGTTCGGTACAGAATACCGACACCTCGCCACGTTGCGATGCCTGCACCTCAGCCGACATTGTCTCCAACTCGCGCAGATCAATCTTAGCCACTGTAACGTCAGCTATCAGATAGCGAGCACGACCGTCGATATCAATTGTCGATTGACCCGTAGCCTTGATCATCACATCCTGAGTGTCGATCTCAGCCTTAAAGAAACCACCATTCACCACCGTAATATCAAATAGGGGCGCCTCAATCAGCCCCTTCACCTCGACATCACTACCAACAACCTCGATGGCATCGACTGCCACAAAATGGATCTCGATCTCAGTGCGGGTCGTACGCTTGCGATTGGTTGATTCGCGCACCGACAACTCGCCCTTATTGTTGATCGTATATTTCAGTTTGCTCAGTTCGCGATCCTCGGCCTTGACAATCAGCATCGGCTGCCCTCCCTCTTCAATCGGGATGAGTGTTACCTTCATATCGCCATTGAGCGAGATCGACGAAAATGTGCCAAGCCACTCACGACGCAAATCATTCTGAGCATTAATTGCATAGGCCATCATCAGTGCGGCCACCAAAAGCATAATCTTCTTCATAGTCATACGTATTTGCATTGAAAAACATAGGCAAGTTACAAACTTTTTTGCGAAAATGCGTTACAAGAGAAAGAAAATTGTTATCTTCGATCGATTTTTTCGCAACAAATGGGACAGGCTCGAATTTTAACGGCAAGTGCAGGTGCAGGTAAAACCTACCAGCTGGCATACAAGTATGTATCGGATGTAATCGAACGTCCGTGGTTCTATCGTCATATCTTGGCCGTTACATTCACTAATAAAGCGACGGAGGAGATGAAGTCGCGTATCTTGGGTGAAATCAATGCATTGGCTTGTGGCGAACAGACCTCGTACCTAAAAGATCTGTTACGCGACTTTCCGCAGTTAGACGCACACGATATTCGTGATCGAGCTATCGAGGCACGTTCGCTGATACTGCACGATTACAGTCGTTTCACGGTGCTCACTATCGACAAATTCTTTCAACGAATAATTCGAGCTTTTCTCAAAGAGCTCAATCTCGATCTGAACTACAACATCGAGATCGAAACCGATACGGTGCTCGATCGCAGTGTCGATCAGTTGATCGAGAGTATCTCATCCGACGAGGAGCTGCGAAATTGGCTGATCGGCTACGCCCGTGAACGCATCGATGAGAATGCCCGCTGGGACGTACGCGACAGCATAAGCCGTTTGGGAACAGAACTATTTGCAGAAACAGGTATCGAGGCTGGCTCGAAAATCGACAAGCAGGAGCTGGAACGCAAAATGAAAGCCGCCACAGCGCGCAACCACGCCATCGAGCAACAGATGATCAGTGTAGCACGTCGAGCACAGGAACTGATGGCCTCACGTGGTTTGATCGCATCGGATTTCAAGGGCAAAAACAACTCTTTTGCAAACTATTTCAATAGCGCTGCCACAGGTTTCGTGGAGCCTACGGCAACTGCACGTAAAGCGGCAGTAGATGCGAGTCTATGGGCTACTAAGAGCTCCGAGCGTCGTGCCGACATCGAGGATCTCATCCCCGAATTGCAACCATTGCTGGCCGAGCTGTGTGCGATCTACGACAAGAATATTCGACGCTATAACGCTACCCGACTCTTCCACGAAACCTATCGCAGTTATGCTCTACTTGCGGACCTCTACTCGAAGGTAACGACAAGTTGCGATGAAGATGGAATGATCCTGCTATCAGAGACCAAAAATATACTCTCGGAGTTCATCGAATCGAACGATGCTCCATTTATCTACGAGAAGGTGGGCAATCGCTACGAACACTTTATGATCGACGAGTTTCAGGACACCTCTCGCAAAGAGTGGCGAAATTTTCTGCCTCTGCTACAAAATTCGCTTGCACAATCGGAGCGCACGCCGGTATTGATCGTGGGCGACGTCAAGCAGTCGATATATCGTTGGCGTGGTGGCGATTGGCAAATTTTGGCACGCCACGTAGCAGAGGATCTGGGACACGAAAATATCGAACAACGTAGCCTCATAGAGAATCGTCGCAGTCTGCCCCTGATCGTACAATTCAACAATGCGATGATGGGGCGCGTCATCGAACGCGACAGCGATACTCTCAAAACTGCACTCACGGCCGCCGCTAACGAAGGTGCAATAGCAACCAGCGAGGCTGAACTGCTCGGAGAGTTGCTGCCCAACGCCTACCGTGGTCATAGCCAGACGCCTATGCGTCAAAGTACCAACGATGGCTACATATCAATTACACGTTACGGAATTGACAAGAATGACGATACCAACTCCGAACCACCCGTCATCGAGTGCATTGAGCGAATCCTATCGGCAGGTTATCGACCCAGCGACATAATGATTCTATCGCGCAACAAAGAGGATGGCAAGCGGATCGCTACCCGACTGCTCGACTATACAGGCAGCGACGATGCCCGATTCCGTTTCGACGTGAT
>JAZOMS010000063.1:0-4755 GCA_045654145.1 Alistipes sp.
AACTGAATGTGCTGACGTACACCGTCTTACTGCTTGTTGCCTACCATACGCTTAGCATACTGCACGGGGATACGTCGGTTAGCCTGAACCAGCGCAATAGTGCCCATAATTACGAGCAAGAGTAGTACGAGCTCGACAATCAACATAATCATACCACCCGTAGCCTCCGTGAAACGGGTATTGAACTCTGCGATCAAAGCGTGCGGCAGGCGTGCTACGATACCGACCATAATGATCAGCGAGATACCGTTACCGATACCGCGATCAGTGATCTTCTCGCCCAACCACATAATGAACATCGTTCCAGCGATCAGGATCAGAGTTGCAAATGCTACGAATTGGAAAGTGTTACCGTATACGAACGATTCGGGTACCTGTCGATAGAGATTGGCAACGTAGGTGGGACCCTGCAACAGCAACACAGCGATCGTCAAAAGACGAGTCCACTGGTTGAGCTTACGGCGGCCGCTCTCACCCTCCTTCTGCATCTTCTGGAAGTAGGGTACGACCATACCCATCAACTGGATGACAATCGATGCGGTGATGTAGGGCATAACACCAAGTGCGAGTACCGAAGCATTGCTGAATGCACCACCGGTGAAGATGTTCAACAGACCGAGCAGGCCGTTGCCCTCCACCTGGTCAGCAATACCCGAGCCAGCACCCAACGCGTTGGGATTGATACCGGGGATCACCACGAAGCTACCAAGACGGTAAACCAACAGAAGGCCAAGCGTATAGATAATGCGCTTGCGCAGATCCTCGATCTTCCAGATATTCTTGATAGTCTCGACAAACTTCTTGTTAAACATCAGACCGGCTGCTACCAGAGCGATGATCCCAAGAAATATGAGTAATTCTTTCATAACGGTGCGTGTTTAAGCGTGTTTGAATTAGAGCTTAGCAACCGAACCACCCTGAGCCTCGATAGCGGCTACTGCACTCTTCGAGAATGCGTGTGCGCTCACTGCCAATGCCTTGGTTACGGTACCGTTACCCAAAATCTTCACTTTATCGTTAGCCGACACAAAACCAGCCTCGATCAAAGTTGCTACGCTGATAGCGGTGAGGTTCTTCTTCTCAGCCAGCTCCTCGATAACCGACAGGTTGATAGCCTTAAACTCGACGCGCTTCAAGTTCGTGAAACCGAACTTAGGCAAACGACGCTGCAAAGGCATCTGACCGCCCTCGAAGCCCAACTTACGCGAGTAACCCGAACGCGACTGAGCACCCTTATGACCACGAGTCGAGGTGCCACCGTGGCCCGAACCCTGACCACGACCGATGCGCTTCTGGTGATGTGTTGCTCCCTTTGCGGGTTTCAATTCATTAAGATTCATATCCGTAAAATCTTTTTTAGTTCTTACTTAACTTCTTCCACCTTGACCAAGTGCTTAACGCGCTCCAACATACCCATAATGATAGCCGAGTCGCTGTGCTCTACGGTCTGATTGATTTTGCGCAGACCGAGTGCTGCAAGGTTCTTGCGCTGAATGTCCGAACAACCGATCTGGCTGCGAACCTGAGTGATCTTCAATTTTGCCATAGTTTCTCAGTCAGATTAACCGTTAAACACCTTTTTCATCGAGATACCACGAACCTGTGCTACGCTGTATGCATCGCGCAACTCCAACAGTGCGTTCACGGTAGCCTTAACCAAGTTGTGGGGGTTCGACGAACCCTTGCTCTTTGCCAACACGTTCTTAACGCCTACCGACTCCAACACTGCACGCATTGCACCACCAGCGATGATACCGGTACCAGGAGCTGCCGGACGGATCATAACCTCCGAACCACCGAAGCGCATCTCCTGCTTGTGAGGAATCGTACCGTTGATTACGGGTACATTCACCAGATTCTTCTTTGCATCCTCTACGCCCTTTGCGATAGCTGCCTGAACCTCGCTTGCCTTACCAAGACCGTAGCCTACAACGCCGTTCTCGTTACCTACTACTACGATAGCCGAGAAGCTGAACGTACGACCACCCTTGGTAACCTTGGTTACGCGCTGAATGCTTACCAAACGATCCTTCAACTCCAAATCGCTGGTTCTTACTTTCTTTACATTAGTATTTGCCATATTCGCTTAGAATTTAAGACCACCTTCGCGCGCTGCGTCGGCCAACATTTTTACTCTACCGTGATACAGGTAACCGTTACGGTCGAACGAAACGGTCGAGATACCCTTAGCGATAGCGCGCTCTGCTGCGAGCTTACCTACCATAGCGGCTACCTCCGACTTGTTCTTACCTGCTACGTCTGCGATCTCCTTCGACGATGCTGCTGCCAAAGTAACGCCGCAAACGTCATCAATGAACTGTACATAGATCTGCTTGTTGCTGCGGAATACAGTCATACGAGGCTGCTCAGCAGTACCGCTAACGATCTTACGGATACGCATCTTGATGCGCTCTCTTCTTTCAATCTTATGCAATGACATAGTTTTACGTTTTTTCTATTTAGCACCTGCAGACATAACTGCCTTACGACGCAGAGTTTCGCCTACGAACTTAATACCCTTACCCTTGTAAGGCTCAGGCTTACGCAACGAGCGCAACTTTGCAGCTACCTGACCTACGAGCTGCTTGTCAATGCTCTTAAATGTAACGATGGGGTTACCCTTCTTCTCGGTAACTGCGGTTACAGTAACCTCAGCGGGTACCATCATATGGATATCGTGCGAGTAACCCAAGCTCAGCTCCAAGATCTGACCCTTAGCCTCAGCCTTAAAGCCGACACCAACGAGCTCCTGCTTGATCTCGTAACCCTGAGTTACGCCTACTACCATATTGTTGATCAGCGCGCGATACAAACCGTGCATCGAGCGGTGGCGCGGCTGATTTGTGGGGCGTGTTACGCTAAGTACACCATCCTCTACCGTAACGGTAATGTCCGAGTCAACCTTCTGACTCAGTGTACCAAGAGGCCCTTTCACGCTTACCACGTTGTCGTCCGAGATCTTGATCTCGACACCTGCGGGCAAGTTTACAGGTAATTTACCAATTCTTGACATTTCTTAAAAAGTTTTTGTTTTGTTTGTTATTTCGGGGTGGCACGCTTTATGCGGTCTGTTTACTCGGCACAATGGAAACCGATTATCTGTTTGCACGTTTCGCGGCTATACCTATATATATTATATATGCGCCTTTCCTTCGCATACGCCTTCGCTATACTTATTTAATAGCGCAAGGCTTCGGTACAACTCGAAAAAGCTCCGTCCCCGTTTCCCGTTAATAGATGTAGCAGAGGACTTCACCGCCTACGTTCTCCTGACGAGCCTTCTTGTCGGTCATAATGCCCTTCGAGGTCGAGAGGATTGCGATACCCAGACCGTTCAATACTCGGGGCATCTCTGCTACCGAAGCGTACTGACGCAAACCGGGACGGCTTACACGTTTGAGGTCTTTGATGGCGTTGGTCTTGGTCTGCGCGTTGTACTTCAAAGCGATCTTGATGGTCGAGAAACCACGCTCGTCAGTGTCAAACTTGTAAGCCAAGATGTAACCCTGCTCATAGAGGATCTTAGTGATCTCCTGCTTAATTTTTGAGCCGGGAGCTTCAACCACCTTGTGGTTGGCTTTCACCGCGTTTCTAATTCGCGTGAGAAAATCCGCAATAGGATCTGTCATAACGATTAAAAATTAAAAATTAATTAGTTGATAATTAGTTATTTACACGAGTAATTTCCGCCACCAACACCCCATTTTTGTGGTGTTTGCGACGGTAATCCTCGAAAAAATCGCGTAAAGTTAATCAAAACTTGCGAATAATCAGCAACTTTTTACAAAAAAAATGATTTTCAGGCCAACATTCTTCATCTCTCTCTGACTCAGTCCGTTCGTCGGAGTGTCAATCAACGCCCTAATGAACGCCCGAATCGCGAGTGAGATGAAGATGCCGAGGCCCGAAAATCAGTGAATAGTTACTGCTACCAGCTTGCCTTCTTCACGCCCGGGATCAGACCCTGCGAGGCCATCTCACGGAACTGGATACGGCTGATACCGAACTGACGCATATAGCCCTTAGGACGACCGGTCAGCTGGCAACGGTTGTGCTGGCGAATGGGGTTAGCGTTGCGGGGCAACTTAGCCAACTCCTGCCAAGCCTCCATCTCGCTGATCTCGCCGCTCTTAACGCGAGCAGCTACCTCATCGCGCTTGTGCTGGTATCTTTTTGCGAGTTTCGCACGCTTTACCTCGCGTGCCTTCATCGATTCCTTTGCCATAGCTTATTGATTCTTTTTAGCGTTTTTGAACGGCAGACCGAACTCGCGGAGAAGTGCGTATGCCTCCTCGTCGGTCTTAGCCGAGGTTACGAAGGTAATCTCCATACCGAAGATCTTGGTGATCTTGTCGATATCGATCTCAGGGAAGATGATCTGCTCGGTTACGCCGAGGGTGTAGTTACCCTTGCCGTCGAACTTCTCGTTGATACCCTTGAAATCGCGGATACGGGGAAGTGCAACTGCGATCAGACGCTCCAAGAACTCGTACATACGATCTGCGCGCAACGTTACACGAACGCCGATGGGCATACCCTTACGCAGTTTGAAGTTCGAGATATCCTTGCGCGAGCGTGTCTGAACCGCCTTCTGGCCGGTGACCTGGGTCAGCTCTGCCTGAGCTACCTCGATCAACTTCTTATCGGCTACTGCCTGCCCGATACCCTGGTTGATAACGATCTTCTCCAGCTTGGGTACCTGCATAATGCTCTTGTAGCCGAACTCCTTCATCAGAGCAGGCTTGATCTGCTCCT
>JAZOMS010000064.1:0-14916 GCA_045654145.1 Alistipes sp.
ATCTGTCGAAGACGGGTGTTCAGATCCGTACTCTGAGCCGACAGGATCAGTCGGTGTACAACCCCGTAGCTGGCGAGGAGAATGCAACGGAGCACCCCTCGGTCAATATCACCAAGTATGGTGCTGCATTCGATATGACCACCTGCAACGATAATGGCGTGGCTAAGTTCAAGTTGCACCACGCAACTGCCTACTTGCAGTTCAACCTCTATGGATCAACAAGCGCAAACAGTTCAACCGACTACGCAAATGGTCGCTACAAGGTTACCGACTTAAAGGTACGCTTGGGTAAGGTTTCGGGCTCGGTTTCGTCGGGACTGCTGGCCGATGGTGCTACCTTCACTCCGGTGCTGATCGCAGGTAACTTCACCTACAACATCCCCACCTACAACCAAGGTAAGGTGAAGGCTGATGATGTGAAGATGTTGAAGAGTGGTGGTGATGATTACGTTATGGTAACCCTCAAAGAGGGTCAGATGCTGGCTGACAAGAACTCGCCCGTTCCTGTATTTGCCGTGATCAATGCTTCGAATATCACCGCCTCGAATGTCAATGCAATCGAGGCTGTTGCTACTGTGATTGAGTACAACGAAAATGGCGTTGCGATCAACAGCCTCACCCGTACCCGCTACATCAACGTGGGTAAGACTGTGATCGGCGGTGGCGACTACTACATCATCGACTTCAAGGTGAACGATCCGGTTCAGAGTGCTGCATCGCTCGACGCTATCGGTGGTTCGAACTGCTACGTTGTTCCTACCCCTGGTAAGTATTTGTTCCACGTTAACTATCCCGGTAATGGCGTGCTGCCTGCTCACACAGAGCCGAGCGAATACGCAAGCAAGTTGGGTCTGAACGGAACGGTAGATGAGAACGGCAAGTTGTGGTTCTTCACCGAAGAGAATATGGAGGACTACGAGATGCGCTATCTGTGGGCATCGGGTACCTCGTTCCAGGATGTCAATGCTGTCGAGGAGGTTGTCGAGGTAAGTATGTATGGCACGAATGTTATGCTCGATGTCAAGAATACCGGCAAGGAACTGAATGGTAACTTGGTTGTTGCTCTGAGCAAGAAGGGTAGCCGTGAGATCATCTGGTCGTGGCATATTTGGTTTGGTCGTCCGGTCGTACAGCACTACAACTATCCCGCTTCTCGTCCTGGTGTTGGCATCAACAACGAGCATTGGTATATGCTCGACCGCAATATCGGTGCCGAGACCGCTGAGTTGGGCAATCCGCTGAGCTATGGTCTTTACTATCAGCTTGGTCGCCACACTCCGTTTATCACTCCTTCGGGTAATGGTCAGTGGCCTAATTGGAATATGAAGATCTTCGTAAATGACTATTTCACCGAGGGTCAGCAGAATGGCAACACAGGTTGGAATATTGAGGCTATGACCCTTGGTCAGGTCTATGCTCGCCCGATGACGTTGAACAGCGCAGCATCGAAAAATGCCGACGGCTCATTGAATAATATCTACACCTACGCTTGGGTATCGGCCGATCTGCCCGCAACCGACAATTCGAAGACATTCTTCGATCCCTGCCCGCTGGGCTATAAGTTGCCTACGACTCGTGAGTGGGATAACCTCAAAGATAACCAGTGGGAGAAATCGGAGCCGGATGTTGCTCATTCGGGTGTCTTTGGTTACGGTGCGCCTTACAACTATCTGTATCCCAATGAGCCATATACAAACGATACCAACTTTGCTAACCACTATGATTCGTTGGTAGCATTACACGGTGATATCGCAGCAATGCTGAATGAGCGTATGACCGCTGGCGACTACTTCACTCACTCGAACAAGGGTCGTACCTATTACAGCAAAACTTTGACAGGTGGCGTTCCGACCACAACCTATTTCCCCAATACGGGTGTTATCACAATCAGTGGCAACACTGCAACGACACAATGTATTGACAATACTGACGGCACCGCAAACTTTGCATTGTGGGCAGCAGGTCGTTTGGAGCTCGAATTCAACACCGAGACAAACCAATGGATTCAGACTACGACGTTCTCGCCTCACTGGTTCGGTCCTATGGATTGGATGAACGATAGCTTCGTAATCAATGAGCCTCTGGATCAGAATGGCAATGGCTATTTGCACCCGAGTGCTGATAAGGTTGATGGCAAGTGGGTAATGCCCGCAACTCCTCAGTGGGGTTGCTACGTACCTTGGTATCTTTTCGGTATGAACAATCAGAAACCTTACGAACCTATTGGTACTCGTCCCTACACAATTGGAGGTATTGACGGTACTTGGGGTATCGACAACACTCTGAATAATGACCTTTGCCACGATGGCACGCCTGCAAATGCGGCTAACTATGCCGGTCAGGCAGCGCCTGTGCGTTGTATCCGCGAGTACAACTCGACCAGCGCAATCGCGGAGTAGCAGACACTACTAACGAAATAAAATAGAACAAGAATATGATGAAGAAATTATTTTGCTTATTAGCACTCGGCATTGCGCTGTCAGCCTGCGAGCAATCGCACGTGGACGACATCAATCCCGAAACCCGCACCGTAACATTCTGTGCTGGTTTCGATAAGACTCGTACGTTCCTGCTCGGTCAGACCTTCTACTGGGACGATAACGACGAGATCGGTGGTTTTGCTACGGGTAACAACAATGTGAAGTTCTCGACCGTCAAGGACGAAACGGGTTACTTCACCGGCGACATCGTTGGCGATCCCACCCCCCAGTTCTACCTCTACTACCCCTATTGCGACGATGCATCGTTCTCGGGCAAGACCCTCTCGACTGAACTTGCTCAGACACAAAAGCTCATCGCCAACTCGACTCACGACATCTTCCCGATGGTGGCTACGACGAGCGATTTCGAGGAGCTGGTAACTTTCCGCAACACCTGCGGCGTGGTGCGTTTCACCGTAAAGAGCAACCTCGCACGTACGATCAAGTCGCTCACATTCACGGCTAACGACCAGAATGCTGTTGTTTGGGGTACCGGTAAGGTCAATATGGAGAATATGGATGCTCCGACGATGGAGATGGTGCAGGCAACCGGCCACAACAGCGTAACGCTCGAAGGTAACGTGAAGGTTGAGGGCAACGAGAATACCGATTTTTATGTCGTACTGCCCCCCGCAACCTACGAAGGTGGTTTCACCGTAACGCTGAGCGACGGCGCTAACGAGGTAACATCGGAGTTCACCAAGGATTTGGTACTGCCCCGCAACAAGCTGATGGCAGTTACTACTCCCATCGAGTTCAACTCGAAGGGTACGATCGTGCTCAACTCGATCACGATCAGCGACCTCGAAGGAGCAACGATCTATTTCGATCAGGAGAGCAAGACGGGTGAGGTTAAGCTGAACGGTTTCACCAATCCTAAGGCTGTTAAGCTGGTGCTCGACTATGGATCATCGATCGACAATGGCGGCACTGTTGCTCCTGAGATCCTTATTGATGGCAAGCCCTACTCGGCGAATGGAACTTACGACTTCACCAAGCCCGTTACGATCACGCTGAGCAGCGAGGAGCTCGATTTCTCGACTGAGTACACCGCTAAGCTGTCGCAGTTGAACGACACCGGCCTGCCCGTAGTCTATGTGAATACTCCGTCGGCAATCACGTCGAAGGATGATTGGACCGAGGGCTGTCAGTTCTATATTGACGCTGATGGTCGTCAGTCGTGGGACGGCACGGTGAATTTCGAGGACCTTGCAGCAATGGAGTGCGAGGTTAAGGGTCGAGGTAATACCACTTGGGCCTTTAATAAGAAGCCTTACGCCATCAAGCTCGGCTCGAAGGCAGAGGTGCTTGGTATGCCTAAGCATAAGCGTTGGGTTCTGTTGGCTAACGCGATCGATATGTCGATGATGCGTAATATCGTTGGTTTCGAGATCGCTAAGATTGTTTTCAACCGAAACGGTGTAGCTAACTCACGAGGCAACGTATGGACTCCTCGCGGTCATAGCGTCGAGTTGGTACTCAATGGCGAGCATAAGGGTAACTACCTGCTGTGCGAGCAGATTAAGATCGACGAGAACCGCGTTGATATCGCAGAGGTCAAAGACCCGACAACTGCAACCTCGGAGCAGGGCTATCTGATTGAGGCTGACCGTCTGTGGGGCTCTGATGAAACCGAGATGCTTTGGTGGGTTTCGGAGCGTGCAACAACCCTTTACGGACCAGAGGCGGATCCTTTAACACAAACTAATAAATACTTCTACCCTGACGCAAAAGCTACATATCAGTATATGGGTGGTACCACCTATACTCCCGCAATGGGTAATACTGATGCTAATATCGCTGGTGTCGGCTATGCCTTTAAGTTTGGTTTGAAGAGCCCCGATGATGGTGATCTTGGCGAAAACGGTGCAGGAAAGAGTACTGCTGCCTTCAAATGGATCAACGAGCGTTTTATCGAGGTTGAGAATTTGATATTCGAGAGGACAGGATTCCACCCGTGGTCCGATACCGAACATCCAAATTACCCACAAGAATATTATGATGAAGTATCAAAGTATATTGATATTAATTCGTTTGTTGACTACTTTATTATCAATGAGGTTGTTTTGAACCACGAGCTGAATAATCCCGGCAGTGTATATATGTACTACAACCCCACTGACCAAAAGATCTATGCAGGTCCTATTTGGGACTTGGATTGGACCACATTTAAGGATGCTGCGGGTCGAATGAATGTTGTTACAGGATTTAACTCATTTATCATCGCTAACTCAATATGGTATGTCCGACTGATTACCTGTGTACCATTCCAAAATAAGGTTAAGGAACGTTGGAATGCGGTTAAGCCGCAGTTGGAGGCATTTGTATCGTCGGGATCTGTTACAACGTTGAAGAACTATCTAACAAAATCGGCTGAGTACAACTGGAAAATGTGGACTGTTGGAACTGATACCAATGGTCAGAATCCGAATGGACTGATTAACAGCGATGGCACAGCTGGCGATCCCAATTTCGCAACGGCAGCAGGCTATATTTCGACTAATCTTTCCACTCGAATTACAGATTTGGATAACTTGATCAGTAACAGCAAGTTCTATTAATAGCCAAACTCTATAACACGTCGGGCGTTCGATCCAATGGGTCGGACGCCCGTTGTTTTTGGGGTGGGGCGATATGGCGATGGATTGCCACAAAAAAAGCGAAGGTCGTGGGACGACCCTCGCTGCTATATCTATTTGCTGAAACGAGCCTACATCAGCCCCTTCAAGCGATCCATAAGCCCATAGTTGGTCATATCGACCTTGACGGGAACGACCGCAACATAGCCATTCTTCAATGCCCATTCGTCGGTATCCTCAGCCTCAGGCTCGGCATTGCAGAACGCTCCCTGCAACCAAAAATAGTCATTCCCGCGCGGGTCCTGACGACGATCGTACTCCTCGCGCCAGAAACCTCGCGTCTGACGGCATACACGCACACCGCGCAGCTCCTCAGGGCGACCCTTCGGTATATTGACATTGAGGCACACCTGCTCATCGAACTTCGAGCCCAACATCTTCTCGATCATCATCGCCGCAACCTCCAACGCTGCATCGAGGTCGGCATCGGCATCGTGGTCGTCGATCGACAGACCCACCGACGGGCAACCGTAGAAGCTCCCCTCCATTGCTGCGCCCATCGTGCCCGAATAGAGCACATTAATGCCCGCATTCGAGCCGTGATTGATACCCGACAGCGACAGCGCAACACGTTCGCCACGCAGCAGGTTATCGAACGCCATCTTGGCGCAATCGACCGGCGTGCCCGTGAGCGAGTAGATCTGTTTGTCGGGCTCGTCGACAACCTTTTGCAGGAACAACGGCTGGAACATCGTGATGGCATTCGACTTGCCCGACTGCACCTCAGCAGGCGCAATCGCAACAACACGTCCATATCGTGCCGCAACCTCAACCAACTGGCGGAAACCTTTGGCGTTCACGCCATCGTCATTGGTGATGAATATCAGTGGTTTTGTCATTGTTTCGTGATACTTTTATTCTCTTATACTGACACAAAGATAGCGAAAATCCACCTTTTTGGCACATCTTTACACGTCGAAAAGCATTTTCTTTCCCAAAAATTTGTCAATGACCATTTTATCCCCTATTTTTGTCGTCCCAAGTGGAGTGTAGAAATCTCTTACGTGGGTGCGAACTGAGGGGCGCAGCTATCTGTCGGGGGGCTTGGCGTAATGGCAAACTCAATCTGAGAGGGGTGGCGCAACGGGATTATCGATCGGAAACAGAGGTCGTTATGGTAGGATTCGTGCAGCCGTAATATTTCGCGCTAAATTCAAAACAATTGTTATAACAATGAACAAGGATCAAATTATCAAGTCTGTTGAGCAGGCTTTGTGGGCGGAGAAGGAGATTCCCGCATTCAAGAGCGGTGATACCATTACCGTAACCTACAAAATCGTCGAGGGTAACAAGGAGCGTTTGCAGAGCTTCCGCGGTGTAGTTATCCAGATCAAGGGTCGCGGTATGACCAAGATGTTTACTATCCGTAAGATCTCGAACGGCGTAGGCGTTGAGCGTATCTTCCCCCTCTACTCGCCCCACATCGAGAAGATCGAGCTGAACAAGGTTGGTGTTGTTCGCCGTGCACGTATCTACTACCTGCGTGAGCTCACCGGTAAGAAGGCTCGTATCAAGGAGAAGCGTATGGTTTCGAACAAGTAAACCCACTGGCGTTAAATCCTTACACGAAACAGCGATCGTCCCTCAACGGACGGTCGCTCGTTTTTTTGTGGCCGGCGGGTACGACCTCGATAAAAAAACGAGGAGAGTCGCCTAATGGCAACCCTCCCCTAATGCCCTGCATCGAAAAGTGGCGTATGTTAATGCAGAACATCTAACACATCAAAACGCACTCAAAAAAATCGAGTGCTCCGTTATAGGTCAAAAACGCTTTGATGACATTCAAGATCGACGCATTCGAACACATCGAAGACATATTAACCTAACTCCCCCCTTTTATAGTGTTACGAAGTTAAGCATTATTTTCGGACTTTCCAAACTCAAAATCACACCACCACATCAAAATCCCCCCCCCCACAAATTACATATCACGTTGTATTACAGCACATTACGATAGCGCAAAAAAGATATATTTTGCCGAAAAAATTAGATCTAAACCAACTAGACTGCGGGTGGCGAGCAACATCATAACCAGAACTAATGCGACTGCACGATTTAGCTATTGCAGGTGCAGGGCAGGGAATGTAGCACTCCCCACCCCGCACGCCGACTTTTGCAAATTGTCGTCTGCCTCTGTTAGAAGTTGATCGTTACGTTGGCAAGCGCCGAGGTAGTCGCCTGCGGGAAGTAACACGCCCACGACTTGCGGTCGGCCAGCGTCGCACCCTCCAACCACGAGCCACCATAGCCACTCGCGCAGTACTTCGCATTGAACAAATTGCTGATCTTCACGCCAAAGCGCACACGCTCAACACGCTTGTTGCTCAGCGTGTAGGAGAGATCAAGATCGCTCACCGAGTAGCTCGGCAAGGTCAGATCCTCATACTCGCCATTGGTCAGATACTGCTTGCCGACATAGCGTGTCGAAAAACGCACCGCAAAGCCACCCACGTGCAGGTCGATAAACCCACCTGCCGTAACCGAGGGCGAGTAGGCAATGGTCGTACGACCACGCTCGAAGGCAATCCCATCGATATAATCGACATAGTCGTTGATATAGTTTTGGCTCAGCGTAGCATTACCCCCCAAAGACAACCAGCGTGTAGCTCGCACCTCAACGAGCGCCTCAATGCCTCGTCGGAACGACTCAGGCACGTTGCGCGACAGCAGTTCGCCCGTATCGGACAGCTCGCCCGTCTGCACCAGCTGATCACGATAGAGCATATAGTAGCCATTGAGCGAGAGATCGACCAACTTGCCCGTATAGCCGTAACCCAATTCGAGGTCGAGCATCTTCTCAGCTGTCGGGTACTCACCCTCTCGAATATCGGTGAAGTTGTTGCGTGTCGGCTCCTTCTGCCCGACAGCCGCCGAAGCGTAGAGCTGGTGGTGGCGCGCAAACGAATAGTGTACGCCCACTTTGGGGTTGAAGAAGTTGTAGCGTCGATCGACATCCAAGCGCTGCAACGCCCCTGTAACATCATCAAAATTGTCATTCACGCCCGAAATGCGGTGCGAAATGTGGCGATATTGCAGGTCGCCATAGAGTTTCAGCCCCTTAGCAACGAGCCAATCAGCCTTCACGTAACACGACGCATCCCACTTCGAGGTGTAGTTGCGATAATACTCTGTCGTGGGGAGAGCAGGCGCGAGTTCCAGCTCCGACACCTCGCCAAAATGGACTCCATCGTAGAGCGATGCCGCAAGACCCATCGTGAGTGTCAGTCGGTCGGTCGTGTAGTTTGCCGAGGCTACCACACCTCCGAAGTCGTTGCCCATCACCTTCTTGCGAATCAAGTTGGTGCGCTCGACCATCGAGCCATCGACCGAAATCGGCGCCAGACCATACTTTGCAAGCTTCTGATCGTTCTTGTAGTTGCGGTAATAACCGTTGCCATAGGTGTAGTGGGCCGTTGCGTTCAACTGCCAACGCTCGTTGAAGATATGGTTGAAAATCAGTTGATTGTTTAACTGCGTGTAGTTGTCGGTGTGATCATCATAGAAGCCAACAACGGCATACTCCATATCACCATTTGCCAAAGGTCGATAACCCCAGATCTCGCCTTCGGGATTGTAACGACGATTCTCCTCTATCTGATCCAACGACAGACCCGTATAGGTCAGATAGACCTTCGCCACACCTCCGAACGAGAGTAGTTTGACCATAGTACCACCCTTATAATAAGCCGCTTGAAGCATATACGATGATAGATCGCTCGATGCACGATCGACATAGCCATCCGACGAAATGTGCGACAGACGCCCCTCGACAGCACAATGACCGCCCAGCAAACCCGACGCAAGCGACAACTCCTGCTTAGAGGTGTTGAACGAGCCGTAAGACAACGACGCACGACCTGCAAATTCGGGCGAAATGGGCGCAGAAGTCATATTGAGTGATGCACCGAAGGCTCCCGTACCTGCTGTCGAGGTACCCACACCACGCTGCAACTGCATTGAGCCTACCGACGACACCAAATCGGGCGTATCGTACCAATAGACCGAGTGGGTTTCGGCATCGTTCATCGGCACACCGTTGAGCGTTACATTGATACGTGAGGGGTCGCTACCTCGCACACGGAACGTGGTCGCACCAATACCCACTCCACTCTCCGAGGCTACAACCACCGAGGGCATAGAGGCCAAAATCGAGGGAATATCCTCGCCATAATTGCGCTCGTCGATCTGCTCGCGCGAGTAGGCCGAAAAGGCAATTGGGGTATCCTTTCTGGCACGCACGCCATTCACCTCGATCTGTTGGATCGCAATAAGCGAAAGCGAATCTACGTCGTTAGTCGATTGATTTTGCAATGTTTGCGGGACAACAGCCCCGACTTTTGTGGCACAGATAGCCACTACGGCTAAAAGAAAAATCCTTTTCATAACCATTTAGTTTTTTGTGTTAAACAATAGTTTGAAAAGGGGTATGTTGTGTAAATTACACTCCTCCCGTTCCGGCATTATCCGTTTCGGTTCAATGGGTATAATCTCAGCCAAACTGCTCCACTTAGCCACGTTGCGCACCGCTTTCGAGCGAAGAGTTCAGCACCCCTTATGTCGCCACAAAGGTAATAACGAATTAATCAATTTTGCAAACTTTTCTGCAAAAAATAGAATAATTGGGGCGGAGGAACCACTCCCCCGCCCCAATTATTTCGCTAACATTCAGATCGTTACTCCCAACCTGTCAATCGTGCAAACTCCTCGATCACAATCTTTGCCATCTTAGCCTGACCATAGCGATTGGGGTGCTCCGATGCTCCGAGATCAGTCGTTTTGTTATAGACATCACCCGAAATGTCGGCCATCGCTGCATTGGGGATCGTCGCCACCATCTCCTTGACGCACTCCGCAGCATACGGCGAATGAACCACACACAGCACGGGTAGCTCCGCACCCCAAGCCTCGCGCAAACGCTCTATCAATGCTCGATAACCAGCAACGTACTGCTCTTCGGTCGGACGGGGCATTGTACTGAAATCATTAGTACCCAACGTAATAACTATCGCATCGGGGCGATAGGGGCTATTCTTGAAATCCCAATCGTAGGTAAAATCCTCATCGTACAAGCGGAACGCACGTGCGCTCATTGTCAGCGCTGGATCTGATAGTTGCAGCGTGTCGCCATAGTTGCGCACCAAGCCACGACCCGAATGCGAGATCAGCGTATAATCAGCCCCGAAACGCTCAGCCGTCAACGCTGCATAGGTATAGCGACAGTTCTCGGTTTCGGGAAGGAAAGGATCGCTACCCGACTCACTCTCAGTACCATAGCCACACGTGAGCGAGTCGCCATAGAACTCGATATGGCGGGCAAGTTTCAGATCATCGGTCGATAGCAGACGCCCATCGGTCGTGATCGTATGCAATGTAATACGACCCTGCTCAGCCTCAGTTGCCTTCTGGATTCGCACCACGTGTTCGCCCTGCGCCTCGGGTTTGTCAAAGAGCACAACCATCGTGTGCTCACCCTCCGAGATCAGCTTGGGCTGCTCCTCACCATCAATCCAATAGTTGAGATAGTTACGCTTAGTGTCGCTCAGTTCGATGGCCAGATACGATCCTCGAAAGCGAATATCAACATAGACTCCGCTCCAATCGAACGATACCGAACCGTCATCGTGAGTCATCGTACGACCCACTACACGAGCCACAGAATCGGCTACCGACGTAGTCTTCTGCCCACCACAACTACAAAGCAACGAGCACATTAGCGCAAAAATAAAAAAACGTTTCATTAGATAAATTCTCCATTAATTGTTACTCCCTTAGCAAACGGATTGAGTACTCGATCGATCGCCACGGCGCACTCCAAACGGGTTGCCTCACGCTGAGGATCGAAGTTCTCCAAACCCCACTCGGCCCACTGATCGGCCGTTACTGATCCATACTCAACAATATCCCGCACCGTTACGTTGCGCACGTCGGCAATATGCGGGATCGTAGCGTCGAATGCGTGCAGACCACGCGACAGTTCGTCGAGCGAGATCGGATCGTTTGTACGGAACCAGCTCTGATTCTCCCAACCGACCGTCATACCTACGCCCTCCATAATGCCTGTAACACCAACTCGCTGGATCGCACCAAAGTGCTGGTCGGTTGCAGGCAGATCGAGGAATGGTAACAGATAACCGCCTCCCACCAACACCTCGCGCTGAACATCACGAACAGCGACCTCGCGCGGCTCAATGCCCTGCTTCGTAGCCAATGCCGCAATGATACCAGCCGCCTCACCAATCTGCAACACAACGGGCTGCAAACGAGTCGAGCCATTGACGATATTGCTCACCGAGATCGACTTCTCAGCCACAATCAAACCATCGACCTCCTTTGGTAATAGTACGCCCATCGGCAAACCATACGACGGAATCGAGTGGAAATAGAGATTGGGCAGAGCCTCCCAGCCCGTATATCGCGTATGATGCTGATCAACCGGATAGTCCCCCACGCCAATAGCCGTGCGATAGAGCGTAAAGTCGTATGGATTAGTAATATGGTTCAACTTGAAACGCACCTCACCCACCGTACGACGCGACTCACGATGATAGGGCATCAGCGGCATCAAGTCCTCAGTCGGGAACTCATCATCGGCCAGATAGAGCGTATTCAGACCCAACTCGTGCTGAATAAAGTAGAGGAAATTGAGCGTGTGAGCCTTAGCCTTAGCAACCGCCTCGGCACGCTCCTCGTCGTTCATCTCGATCATATTGACGTAGTAGTCGTTGCCTTCGATGGGCCAATTGATCATAATCTTGCCATTGGGCAGACGACCGTATGTCACCATCATTTGCTTTGACCACAAGCGATTAGCCTCCTTCGGAGTGCGGCAAATCGCATTATCGCAGGCGCACGCAAACACCGTCGAATCGTAGTCGGCAGGGCGCTCGATGGTCATATCTCGACCATAATCCTTCAAGATCATCACCATTGTCAAATCCTGAATAATGCCGTTGGCCTCCTCGGGAGCAATGTCCTCGCCCGTCGTGTGGCGACTCTCCATACCGATATCATACTTCACACCCAACTGCGCCGCTACATCACCAAGTTCAGTACCATCGATCAACACTTTACACTCGATGATCTGCACTCCCTCAGCCCCTTCGAGCGTCAGTCGCCAACCCTTGTCGGTGCGTTCGATCGAGGTTGCACGCGTGTCGTATTTAACGGTCAGCGCCTCCTCCTTTTCGGTCATCGCACGGAAGATTCGAGCACCGACACTCGGCTCAAACAGAAGGTTGCTCACCCAGCCCGTTTTGAGCGACTGTGCATCGCCATAGTGTGCTTCGAGCGAATCGCGCAACTCATCCCACATACCGCCCCTCAGACGATAGTTTCCGTCGGTCGCACTCACACCCGCCGAGGTAAGCATACCGCCCAACCACGGTCCCTGCTCAACGATGAGCGTCTGTGCGCCCAAGCGTGCCGAGCGAATACCAGCTGTCGTGCCACTCACGCCACCGCCAATGACCACAACGTCGTATGTTTCACCGCAACAAGCGGTGAAGAACGCCGCAACCACAATGGCTACGGCGTAGTTCAAAATCTTTTTCATTCGTTTATTTCAAGTTGATCGTTTGCGTATAACATCGTCCAAAGCGATCCTTAGCTGTAATCTCAGCCCTTGTCGCACCCTCAGGAATAGCCACTCGGTAGAAGTGATCCGCCGGGGTGGGATAGACGTAGGGGTGATCCAACTTCTCGCGGTCGGCATACATCACCTGCGCCGCAGGGTCGTAAGCCGTAAAGTTCTCCATCGATTGAGCCTCACCTCCATCGAAACGAGCCTCAATCGTCCACTCAACATCGGCTGCCCACACGTTTGCCACCAACTGACCTGCAAACTGCGGATACTGCTCACCAACATAGATAGTCATCTGATACTCAGGCGCATAATCGGTTGATTTGTAGTACCACGACACTTCGTCGCCATTGATCTCGAAGACACCATAACCACGCGGTGTACCGTCGGTGCAGAGCTGACCCTGCCACCACGCACCACTCAGTGCAGGGATTACGTGTTCATAAAGACGATCGGTAATCTGCTGATTATAAGTCGTATGGGTATGTCCTGATAGGATATGGGCATTATACGGTGCAAGCATACGGTGCAACTGCGGGGCATTGGTCATCACATTCGAGATCGTGCTATAACTGAATTGCTTACGATCCTTCTCCTCGCAGGTCGAAGGGATGTGCAGGATGACAAACACGGTCGAGCCTTCGCTGACGTAGCTCAAATCCTTTTCGAGCCAAGCGAACTGACGCTCATCGAGATAACCAATATAGAAGTAATCTCGACCGATGTAGAAATTGTCGTTGAGTACCACATAGTGTGCGCCCCCCACATTGAACGAGTAGCATACCGGACCGAAGGTCTGCTCCCACAATCGAGTCGATGTCTCGTGCGAACGACTATAAAGGGTCATATCGTGGTTGCCAGGAGTGCTGAAAAAGTCAAGTCCCGACGTTGCTGCCACCTCATTATAGGTAGGATAGAACGTATGATCGTACGAAATAACATCGCCACAGCACACTCCGTGGAACGGGATGTCGTAACCTTCGACCGTGCGGCGAATGTCAGCCATACCCTCGCGCAGTGCAGGGAACTCCTTCTGATGCCAGATCTGCGGATCAGCAATCACCACAAAGCCGTGATGGGTATCATCCTGCACCTTACGCGTGAGCGTGAAATCGTAGGTGGTCTTACCCTCCTCCTTCTTCAACCAAAACTGAGGCACGCTCTGCGTCGAGGCCACACTATAACCCGATGGGATCGTAATGTAAACCAACGAATTGTCATCAGCTGACACAAGTTCGTAACGACCCTTCGAGTCGGTCTGCGTGAAGTTCTCGCCATCGGTTACAACCACTGCTGCAACACCTCGGCCATCACATTTCACCGTTCCTTTAAGCGTCTTGACTCCCGTAGCCCACGCCATTGCGCACCACACGAGTGCAACCGCAAGCAACAATATTCGTCTCATCGCTACTCCTATTTCTCCATCTTCTGTTTCAACTCTTTGAGCAGACACTCGCACTTATACAGACCGCGCGGAACGTGGAAACAGCCCTTCCACTTGCCACCTTTGAGTGTCAGCAACACCTCACCACGACGATTCAGGTAGCCATACCACTCGGGGTGCTCCTCATCGCGGAAGTGCGACCAAGTATAGTCGTGCAACTTTTCGAACCACTCTTTGCATCGCTCATCGCCCGTCAGCAGGTAGCCCTCCAACATTGCAATGGTCGATTCGATATGTACCCACCACAGTTTCTGATCCCATTCGAGCTGCTGCGGAGGGCAACCCTTGCGATCCATAAAGTAGAATATACCGCCGTGCTCCTTATCCCAACCGAAATCGAGGGTATTCAGACCGATCTCAACAGCCTTACGGATCAACTCCTCATCGCCACGACGACGTGCCAGATCCATCACAAACCACATCGTTTCGAGCGTATGACCAGGGTTAATCAGTCGGCCGTCGAACGTATCGCTCAGTGTGCCGTCAGCATTCATATGCTCAACCATCAGACCCAATTCGGGACGGTAAAAATCGTTCATCACATCGCCCAACGCCTTCTCAATCGACTCTTCAACCAACTCGGGCTCAATCAAATGTTCGATTTCAAGCAGTAAGTTGCAGAGAATCATCGACGGAGCCAATGCACGCATATCGCGCGAGCCTGCGTGGGCCTTGTTCCAGCGCGCTTTGGGATTGTCCCAACGCTCCATAATGTGCTGGAACGTACGACGTGTAGCCTCGGCATAACGCTCCTCGCCTGTCGCCTTGTGCAGC
>JAZOMS010000065.1:0-2793 GCA_045654145.1 Alistipes sp.
TCCACTACATCTGGGAGTCGGCCTCGGGTGCGCTGGCGCAATTCCCCACGCCCGCGGAGTATGAGGCGCACTTCAACGCATTCGTAACCAATCCGTGGAAACCCACAATCGCAACGGTCGGATTTATGCTCATCACCCACGCAATCATTATGCTCGGTGTGCAGAAGGGTATCGAGCGCTCGTCGAAACTGATGATGCCTCTGCTGTTTGTGATTCTGCTGGTATTGTGTGGTCGCTCGATCTCGATGGATGGCGGTATGGAGGGGCTGAAATTTCTCTTTACGCCCGACTTCTCGAAGGTTACGTCGCAGACCTTCCTCAATGCGGTGGGGCAGTCGTTCTTCTCGATCTCGGCTGGCTTGGGCTGTATGATTGTCTATGCCTCATATTTCAGCGATTCGACCAAGATCGGCTCGACGGCAGTGAGTGTGGCACTGATTGATACGCTCGTGGCGGTGCTGGCGGCGGTGATGATCTTCCCCGCAGTGTTCAGCGTCGGAATCCAACCTACGGCAGGTCCCTCGTTGGTGTTCATTACGTTGCCCAATATTCTGAATACGCTGTCGTTCAGTTGGTTGTGGTCCACGATCTTCTTCCTGCTGTTGGCTCTTGCGGCACTGACATCGACAATCTCGATTCACGAGGTGGTTACGGCATACATCAGCGAGCAGTGGAACGTGCGTCGCAACCGTGCGGCGTGGCTCTCGACGGGAGCGATGTTGGTGCTGGGTATCATTTGCTCGCTGTCGTTCAGCGTGCTGAGTGATTGGACCATCGGTGGTCGCTCGATTTTCGACTTCTTTGACTACCTGACAGCAAACTTTATGCTACCCATCGGTGGTATCTTCACCTGCTTGTTTGTGGGTTGGAAGATCGACCAGACCCTGCTCAAAAACGAGATCACAAACTACGGCACCGCGCGCTTTATCGGCATTAAGACCTACGTCTTTTTGTTGCGCTGGATCGCTCCTGCGTGCATCCTGCTCGTATTGCTCAATCAGCTCGGTATAGTGAAGTTCTAACGGTACGTAACGTGCATATACAACAAAGGCCACTCATAATGCGAGTGGCCTTTTATTGTGCTGTTTAGCGGGTTATTTCTTGCGATTTTTCAGCTCGATCATCACGTTGCGCGAGTAGGTGAAGATACCCGTCAGATGTCCCAAAATGAGCGGCAGCATATTGCCTCGCAATAGGGCGTAGGTGATGATGATCGCCGAGCCACTCAGACTGATCAGCCAGAAGCCCAGAGGCAGTACCGACTCGCCCTTGCGACGCGAGTAGAGCCATTGATATACGAATCGTAGCGTAAAGACCAACTGTCCGATTGTTCCCATTGCGATCAGCCACAAAGGCAGGTCGCTCTGAACAAAGAGGTGAGCACTTGCCGCATCCCAATTCGATAGCAACCACACCACACCCGCTACGGGCACTGAGATCACTACCCATTGCAGCGGCAACCACAGCTTTTTCCACGAGTTGTGGGCGTTGAGATTCCAGATGTAGATATAGTAGGTGATCAGTTGCCCGACGATGATCGAGAAATCGTTGCGTAGCCATCCGTAGATGCAGAAGACGCACGAGGCGACCATACTGATCTGCCAGAAGATCGTGGGCGAAAGCACCCGCTTGGCACGTTCGCTCATTATCCACTGCACGAAGAATCGAGCCGAGAACAATGCCTGCGCCAAGTAGCCCAGACAATCAATCAAGAACGATGTCATACGTTACCCTCGCCGATCTGGTAGTTGATGTAGCGTTTGCGCATCCAGCGGTACGCAAAACAATCCTTGAACGGTCCGATCAATCGATTCCAAAGGTGATATTTCGACACGCCCTCGGTTCGTGGGAAGTGGCGCACGGGAATCTGCATCATACGCCCCTTCTGCAACTGAATCAGCGCAGGTAGGAAGCGGTGCATACCCGTGAAGAAGGGCACACGCTTGGCGTAATCGGTCCACATCACTTTGAGCGGGCAACCCGTATCTTTTGCGCCGTCGTTGGTCATCATATTGCGGAACCCGTTTGCGATCTTCGATTGCAAGTTTTTGAAGAAGCTATCTTTGCGCCCCGCACGAATACCCATCACCAACTGATAATCGGCCACGTGCTCCAATAGTAGGTTGAAATCTTCGGGTGTGGTTTGCAGATCGGCATCGATGTAACCCACATAGCGTGACTCGGTGGCGTCGATACCCGCCTTCATTGCGGCACTCAGACCTCCATTCTCGGCCAGCGAGATGTAGAACATCGCCTCGTTGCGTGAGCAGATCTCTCGCATAAGTTCGAGTGAGCCATCCTTCGAGCCATCATTGACCATCAGCACGCAGGCCTTGATGGGCGACGTGGGTAGCCACTCGCGCATCGCACGCTCGACGCGGGGCAGGCTCTCGACCTCGTTATAGACGGGCACTACGACCGTCAATTCATACTCTTGTGTTTTGTTCATATCGTGTTAATTTATCCTTTTTACTCTGGTAGTATCGAGCTGCAACTTTACGGGTTTGCCCTGCTCTTTGATCATCAGAGGCTTAAAGCGACCTCTCTTTTGTCCGACGATGGTGAATGAACGGTTGCCCACCACGGTCTGCTCTCGTCCTGCGAGCCACTCGGCAAAAAGCGTGTCGCGCTGTGGCTCTTTCCAGCCGATGAAGAGTATCGAACGGTGGGGCAGACATTCAAGACTGTCGAGCTGCTCAACGTCGTAGATCGGCTCGCAGGGCTGTCCGAGATAGACGTCCATATTCTGTCCGCTACGGAAACGGTAGTAGGCATAGTGCTCTATTCCCTCCT
>JAZOMS010000066.1:0-3979 GCA_045654145.1 Alistipes sp.
CGGCGCGCGTCCCAGAGCATAGCCGATCACCGCGCCGACAACCATCTTGATCACGAAGTCGATGATTGCACTCCAAACATTAATGTCGCTCGACCCCGTCGGAGCGAGCACACCAACCAAGAGTACCGTCAGAATGTATGCCATCGGGTCGTTACTACCACTTTCGAGCTCCAACAGCGGGCGCAGGTTCTCTTTTAGACCTGTCTTTTTGCTTCGCAGAATCGAGAATACCGAGGCTGAGTCGGTCGATGACATCATCGCTGCGAGCAGTAACGACTGCATAAACGAGAACTCGAAACCGAACAATGGCATTATGAGATATATGAACGTGCCGAGCAGTAGGGCGGTGACTGCGACACCCAGCGTGGCGAGTACAATGCCCGTCGTCATTACGGGGCGTATCTCCTTGATTTTGGTATCCATACCGCCCGAAAACAGAATGATACTCAGTGCGATCATACCGATAAATTGGGTCAATTCGGGCGAATCGAACGAGATGAGCTGGTAGCCAAACAGCATACCAACCGCAAGGAAGAACAACAATGCGGGCGCACCGAAACGATAGGCTGTCTTACCTGCCATTACGGCAGCAAAGAGCAGTATCGCGCTGATGAATACAAAATTTTCGGAAGTTATGACCATAGTGTTCTCTCTTATCTCAAATATTCTATCCTAACCCACAATTCGACTCCACAAAAAGATGTAGATCGTTTATTGCGGACGGAACAGATAGGTAATCGTGCCACGATGACGCTCAGGGGCAGCTTGATCGAGGTTGAAGAGCGACTCGCGCGCCTTGCGGATAGCGGCCTCGTGCAGCTCAGCGATGTTGTCCGATTGCGAGCGATCGACCTCCGCCGCAATTACTTTGCCACTGCGATTGAGTGTTACATTTACCACCACGCGACCACCACTCTGGCAGGTATAGGCTGGTACGGGTAGCTTGCGAGAGTGGCGCACGGGGTCGGTGAACGAGTACTCGACCGTCACGTTGCCCGCAACCTTGGCGTCGCGACCCTCGGTTGCTTCGCCCGAAGTGTTTTGTGGACGGTTTTCGCTGATGGCGTTGGCATCATTTACTCCCTGATTGAAGGCGTCGCGGTTGGCACGCATACGCTCCTGCACCTCCTTGCCGTAGTCGCTCAGGTCGGAGCCTGCGGCTGCACGTTGAGCCTCTGCTTCGCTCAGGTTCGAATTGGCATTCGAAATGCGGTTCGATATCGAGCCGTAGTCGGCCATCTGCTGTTTGCGTTCGATTTCGCGTTCGAGGCGAGCCTTCTCGGCTGCCAGCTCTTCGAGAGTCTCAATGTCAATCACCATACCCTGCATACTTGGGCGCGAGTTGACCACGATTTTCGAGGTTACGAATGCGATTGCCACGAGCAGATATATGATCAGTGTAATACATAATCCTGCGCGGTGATCAAAAGCCCATTCGCCCGCATCGGTTGTGCGGTTATCGAACGGAAGTTTGATTCTTTGGCGTCTTTTGGGCGTATCTATTGGTTGATTTGTCATTTATGGTGTTAATTTTCTACAAAAATACTATATTCTATAAAAAATTCCTATCTTTGTGGAATAAATGACGAAAAAATAGGAACAAATGATAACAAAACAACAGACTTTGAAAGCACCTCTGTCATTCTCTGGACGAGGTTTGCATACGGGTGTTAATGTTAATATGACTGTTCTGCCTGCTGCGGCTGATACGGGTTTGATCTTCCGTCGTGTCGATTTGGAGGGCGCTCCCGAGGTGCCTGCATTGGGCGATTTTGTAGTAGATACTTCGCGTGGTACGACTATTGAGCGTGGTGCAGCTAAGGTTTCGACTATCGAGCACATCGTTTCGGCTCTGTGGACTATGGGCGTCGATAATGCAATTATCGAGGTCAATGCTCCCGAAACTCCGATTATGGATGGCTCGGCTCGCGAGTATGCGGCTGGTATCGCTGCTGTGGGTTTGGAGGAGCAGGCTGCCGATCGCAAGTATTACGAGGTAACCGATAAGATTGTGTACACGATTCCCGAGAAGGGCGTTGTGATTCTGCTCTATCCTGACGATGAGTCCAATGTATCGGTACACGTCGATTATAATTCGAAGGTGATTGGAAATCAATATGCTACCTTCCTACCTGAGGATGATTATCAAGACAAGATAGCTTCGTGCCGTACGTTTGTCTTCTTGCACGAGTTGGAGCCGCTGCTCAATGCTAATCTGATCAAGGGTGGCGATTTGGACAATGCGATTGTGGTGGTCGAGAATCCCGTTTCGGACGATGAGTTGAATCGCTTGGCGAAGGTCTTCAATAAGCAGGATATCCAGATCACGGGTGGCTATTTGAACCACCTCGAACTGCGCTATACCAACGAGTTGGCACGCCATAAGTTGCTCGACTTGCTGGGTGATTTCGCTCTGCTCGGTGTTCGTATCAAGGGTCGCATTATGGCAACCCGCCCTGGTCACTATGCCAATACCGAGACCGTTAAGCAGATGCGTCGTGCGATGCGCCGTGAGGGTGAGAAACCCCGTTTCAAGTATGATCCCACGGCAGCTCCGGTATTCGATATCAATGCCATTCGTTCGATGTTGCCTCACCGTCCGCCCTTCTTGCTGGTTGATCGCATCTTCCACGTTGATGAGGATTCGATTGCAGGTATCAAGAACGTAACGATGAATGAGCCCTTCTTCGTTGGCCACTTCCCCGAAGAGCCCGTTATGCCGGGAGTGTTGATCATCGAGGCTATGGCTCAGTGCGGTGGTATTTTGGCACTCAGTTCGGTGCCCGATCCTGAGAGATACTCAACATACTTTATGAAGATCGATGGCGTGCGTTTCAAGCGCAAGGTTGTTCCTGGTGATACGTTGCAGTTCGAGCTGCGACTGACCGAACCTGTACGTCGCGGTATCGTGATGATGGAGGCTAAGGCATTTGTTGGCGGTCAGCTGGCGACCGAAGCTACACTGATGGCTCAAATGGCTAAGAATAAGTAAGATAAATCAAGAAAAGATAGATTCACATTCTGTTATGGAAAACTCTATGATCAGCCCGATGGCGTATGTTCATCCCGACGCTAAGATCGGAGCTAATGTTACGATTGATCCCTTTGCATACGTTGCGGCAGATGTTGTTGTGGGCGACGATTGCCACATCCGCACGGGTGCGGTGTTGCAGGACGGAGCACGTTTGGGCAAGGGCTGCGATATTCACACGGGAGCCGTTATTGCCGGTATCCCGCAGGATTTGAAGTTCAAGGGCGAGTATTCGACTGCTGAGCTGGGCGATTATAATGTGGTGCGTGAGTGTGCTACGGTCAATCGCGGTACGGCTGCCAAAGGTAAGACGGTCGTAGGTAGCCACAACCTGATTATGGCTTACGCTCACGTGGCTCACGACTGCGAGGTTGGTAGCCACTGCGTGATTGTCAATGGCGTGTCATTGGCTGGCGAGGTCGAGGTTGGCGATTGGGCTATCATTGGTGGCCATTCGGCTGTTCATCAGTTCTGCCGTATCGGTGCTCACGCTATGGTGGGCGGCGGCTCGTTGGTAAGCAAGGATATTCCTCCCTACGTTAAGGCGGCGCATCTGCCCGTATCGTTTGTGGGCGCTAACTTCTTGGGCTTGCGTCGTCGCGGTTTCACGTCGGCACAGATCGAGGAGATCCAGAATATCTTCCGCGTGCTGTTCCAGAGCGGTCATAGCTATGGCAAGGCGGTTGAGTTGGTTGAGGAGCAGTTCCCGCAGTCGGAGTTGCGCGATGAGATTCTGGATTTCATCCGCTCGTCGAAGCGCGGTATTTTGAAGCCCTACAACCCGAAGGCAACCAGCGAGGAGTAAGACGCAATCCTCAAAGACAAAAATGAAGTCGCACCCCGAAAATGAGGTGCGACTTTTTGTTTTTATCCAAGTTCTGTGGCTGGGGCGGTTTATATCTTTTGACTAAAACGGAAACGACCGCCCCTCGCGGAGGGACGGTCGTT
>JAZOMS010000067.1:0-4698 GCA_045654145.1 Alistipes sp.
ATCGCAACCGAACGTGGTTATGCTCGCCCGATACTCGACAATAGTCGTGTGATCGACATCAAGGCTGGTCGCCATCCTGTGATCGAAACCCTTATGCCCGTGGGCGAGGAGTATATCCCAAATGATACCTATCTCGACGACGAGAAGCAGCAGATAATGATGATCACCGGACCGAATATGTCGGGTAAATCGGCCCTGTTGCGCCAGACGGCACTGATCGTGCTGATGGCTCAGATGG
Organism: Alistipes sp.; assembly: GCA_045654145.1. GTDB lineage: Bacteria > Bacteroidota > Bacteroidia > Bacteroidales > Rikenellaceae > Alistipes. The sequence continues at coordinate 239 of JAZOMS010000067.1, forward strand.
GATCGTTCGTGCCTGCGAAGTCGGCTCGCATTGGTGTTGTGGATAAGATATTTACGCGCGTCGGAGCGTCGGACAATATCTCGCAGGGCGAATCGACGTTTATGGTCGAAATGCTCGAATCGGCCTCGATCCTGAACAATATTTCGGATCGAAGCCTTGTGCTGCTCGACGAGATCGGTCGCGGCACGAGTACCTACGACGGTATCTCGATTGCGTGGGCAATGGTCGAGTATCTGCACAATAATCCCACGGCGCACGCTCGCACGTTGTTTGCGACTCACTATCACGAACTTAACGAGATGGAGCAGATGTGCCAACGAGTTAAAAACTATCACGTTTCGGTCAAGGAGATTGACCGCACGATTGTTTTTTTGCGCAAGTTGGAGCGGGGTGGTACGGAGCACTCGTTTGGTATTCACGTGGCGAAGATGGCCGGTATGCCGCGCTCGATTGTCGATCGTGCCGAGGAGATCCTGCGCAACCTCGAATTGGTCTATGGTAATAACGAGATCGTGCCGAGCAGTAGCCCCACGCGTCGCAAGAAGAGCGCGAAGAGCAACGCCGCAGCGACGGTTTGTTCGGCAGCCGAGAGCACACCGAGCGTTCAACTCAGTATGTTCCAGCTTGACGATCCCGTACTGATTCAGATTCGTGATCAGATCAAGGGTATCGACATCAATTCGCTGACTCCGCTCGAAGCTCTCAATAAACTGAACGAAATCAAAAAGATTACGGGAATTTAACAATGCTCTCGATAGCTAATAAACGCAATCCGCCACGCAGGGTTGCGTTTTTTGTTTGTAGAATCGGATAAATTGTGTAATTTTGTTATGACATATTAATAAATACACGGAAGGTGTAGCTTATTCTCGCTAAACGAACGTAGGAAATTCGATTTTGAGAAGAGATTGGCTAACAACTTGCCGCGTCATATCCTTATATGGGTTATGGCGTGGGGCTGTTGCTTGTTTTATTCTCAATGGTTTCCTACGACCAGTTTAGCTAAAATGAGTTTTCGGCACCACGCTTTCTTTTTTAGCTAATTGTTGCTGAGGTGCGGGCAATCCCTAAATTAATTACAATGAAAAGAATGTTAATCGTAGCCATTATTATGGTTTCGGCTTTGTTGGTGGGTTGTGGACACTCGTTTTATCCGACCGACAATCACAATTTTGCGACTACTAATGTCAATTTAAGCGAGGGTAACTTCCGTATTATTGGCATTGCCGAGGGTAAAGCTACCGCAACTTACGTATTTGGCATTGGCGGTTTGTCGAAAAAGGCTCTTAACGGCAATGCGTATTCTGATATGATTAAGAATACAAAATTGAAAGGATCGCAAATGATTGTGAATACTACTATCGAAACGAAAGTGCGTGGTTTTACACCACTCTTCTTTACAAAAGATGTGAGATATCACGGCTTAGTTATAGAATTTGATAATTCTAACGTTGAGCCTGGCTATACTCCCGATTATTCGGGTGTTTCTATGTATAAAGCGAAGATGCCGACTGAGGATATGATTGATGAAATTAAAGCAATGTCCAGTCTTAAACGCCAGTCGCATTTGGTAAATATAACATCGCGACTCAATTCGTTGTGTAGTCAGGTAGATTCTAACCCTAAAAGAATGGATAAGTATCTTGAAGAGATTGAGACAAAAATGGCAAGACTCAAATATATCTTAGATAATTATGATTGCCGAAATACTTATCACGTTCAATATGAGAAATTTTCAGCTATTTTAGGTAAGTTGATGTAAAGCAAAAAGCGAAGGCGCGTAAGCCTTCGCTTTTTGTTTTATTCCTCTTGCGTTTGAAACTCTATTCCAATAATATAGAAATGAGGCACATATTGCACAATCTCATTCGATAGGTCGGACGTAAGCTCCGCGTCGCCACAAAATCGAATTACATTGGCACGCTCATCAAACCAATGCGAGCCAAAGAAAACCAACGGGATAAACTTGTTCGGCTCGAACTTTTCAATCTTAAATTGACGAAAACCGTATTCGTAGCGATTGTTATATTTCTCGATTGGTCGCAGCTTAAACGGTTGTTTCGGATAGCCACCCATCGAGCTCTCAATCGAGGCGTATGCAACCGAATCAATCCCCGCCGGATAGAATCCGATATTCAGTTGGTCGGCCCACATATAGGTTTGCGATGCAGGATCAACCATCATTTCGGGGGTAATCTGTGCTTGAACACTCGGATCGAAATCGCTAACCAGCCATTTATTTTCACCTAATCCAAGAACTCGATCTTCGCCCGTTTGCACTCCATACACATACTCGCGTATTCGCACTGTGATGTCGTATCGACCATCAAGTAATGACGTTAAATCATACGTAAAGAGCTGATAACCCGAACGTTCGAGTAACGTCATCACATCTTTAACATTTGGCTCACGAACTTTGATTGCCTTTTGTATTGCGACGTTTGTTGACGATGTCGTTTTGGTTGTTCCGCAAGCGCACAGCATTGCTACGCCGACAATTAGAAGGAAGAAATATTTATTCATACCAATATTTATCTAATCAACGAACGGATATTTTCGATCAACATCGAAACCGCTACCGAGTTGAAACCGCCCTCGGGGATAATCACGTCAGCATACTTTTTGCTCGGCTCGACGAACTCCTCGTGCATCGGCTTGACCGTCGTAACATACTGATCAATAACCGACTGCATTGTGCGACCACGATCGCAAACATCGCGCAAAATGCGACGTGCCAAACGCAGATCAGCGTCAGTATCGACAAACACCTTAATATCCATCATATCGCGCAGTTCCTTATTCTCGAAGATCAAAATACCATCGACAATAATCACACGCGAAGGCTTCACCAAAACGGTCTCCTCCATACGATTGTGCTCGACAAACGAATATACGGGGTGCTTGATAGGCACGTTGTTCTTCAATGCCTTCAAGTGCTCAACCAACATCTGCGTATCGAACGCCTGCGGGTGGTCATAGTTGAGCTTCGTGCGCTCCTCGTAGGTCAGTTCGTTGTGCGCCTTATAGTAGAAATCGTGGCAGAGGGTTACAACGTCGTCGCCCTCAAAAGCCTCGCGCAGTCGCTTTACCAATGTACTCTTGCCAGAACCCGTTCCGCCGGCAACTCCAATGATCGTTACGTTCATAATGGGGTAGTGTTTAGTTTGTTTTTTATATGAAAAGATTGGAAACTCCACATCTCAGCGGGCGTTCCCAATCTCTCATTGTCAATAGTCGTTATGCGTCAATATTTGCGTAGCGAGCGTTCTTCTCGATGAACTCACGGCGAGGAGGCACATCGTCGCCCATCAACATCGAGAAAATGCGGTCAGCCTCAGCTGCATTCTCGATCGTAACCTGACGCAAAATTCGCGTTTCGGGATTCATCGTAGTCTCCCACAACTGCTCGGCGTTCATTTCACCAAGACCTTTGTATCGCTGAACGTGCAGACCCTTGCCGCCCAGCTCAGCCGAGATAGCGTCGCGCTCCTCGTCGGTCCAGCAGTAGCGCTGTACGTTGCCCTTCTTAACCATATAGAGGGGCGGGGTAGCGATATAGATATGACCATTCTCGATCAGTGCCTTCATCTTGCGGAAGAAGAACGTAAGCATCAGCGTGGCGATATGGCTACCATCGACGTCGGCATCGGTCATAATGATAATCTTGTCGTAACGCAGTTTGTCGAGATTCAGAGCCTTGTTATCCTCCTCAGTACCAATAGTAACGCCCAGAGCGATAAACATATTCTTGATCTCCTCGTTCTCCCACATCTTGTGTTCCTGAGCCTTCTCAATGTTTAGAATCTTACCACGCAGAGGCATAATTGCTTGGAACTGACGGTCGCGACCCTGCTTTGCAGTACCACCTGCCGAATCACCCTCGACGAAGAAGATCTCGGCAATCGAACGGTCGCGGCTCGAACAATCAGCCAGCTTACCTGGCAGACCCGAACCCGACAGCGGAGTCTTACGCTGTACCAACTCGCGTGCGTGGCGAGCAGCGTGGCGAGCCGTAGCTGCCAAAATCACCTTCTGCACAATGGCACGAGCGTCCTTCGGGTGCTCCTCCAAATATTGCGACAGCGCCTGCGAAACTGCTGCATCAACCGATGCAATCACCTCGCTATTACCCAACTTGGTCTTGGTCTGACCCTCGAACTGCGGCTCGGCAACCTTCACCGAAACAACCGCAGTCAAACCCTCGCGGAAGTCGTCGCCGCTGATGTCGAACTTCAACTTCGCCAACATACCCGACTCATCGGCATACTTCTTCAACGTACGGGTCAGAGCGCGACGGAAACCCGTCAGGTGCGTACCACCCTCGATGGTGTTGATATTATTTACATACGAGTGTACATTCTCAGAGAACGAGTTGTTATACTGCATAGCTACCTCGACGGGCACGCCATCGCGCTCGGTGTCGATATAGATCACCGACTCGATCAGCGGCTCACCGCGTG
>JAZOMS010000068.1:0-5686 GCA_045654145.1 Alistipes sp.
AAGGCGTTTTATACGACCGACAATATCGGACACTACGGTTTGGCGTTCCCATATTATACTCACTTCACCTCGCCCATTCGTCGCTATCCCGATATGATGGTCCACCGTCTGTTGGCGGGCTATCTGGCAGGAGTTAAGTCGCCCGACAAGCGTTCGATGGAGAGCCTTTGTGAGCGTTCGTCGGAGCGTGAGGAGGTTGCAGCGGCAGCCGAGCGTTCGTCGATCAAGTATAAGATGACCGAGTTTATGGTCGATAAGGTCGGAATGGAGTTCGATGGTCACATTTCGAGCCTCACGGAGTGGGGTATCTACGTCGAGCTGGACGAGACACAGGTCGAGGGTATGGTCGCGTTGAAGGATATGAACGACGATGTCTACCGTTTCGACGAGGCTCTCTATGCTGTTGTGGGTCAGTCGGGTCGCAAATTTACGTTGGGCGACAAGGTGCGTATCAAGGTGCTGCGTGCCGACCTGTCGAAGAAACAGATCGATTTCGAGATGTTGTTTGCAATCGTCTTGAAGAGTGGTCGTCGTACCGATATGGTTCGCCCGAAGTTGATCGCTCTCGATGACCGAATCTATCGCAAGGATCCGCGCGACGAGAAGCGTTCGAAACGTGGTCGCAATGGTCGAAGATAAACCACTTAAAACCAAAAGTATATGAAACGAATTGTGATGATTTTGTTGGCCGTTGTGGCTATGTGCGCAGCGGTCGAGGTGCGAGCTGAGAGCGCCGAGGTGGCTGTTTCGGGGCAGATTGAGCAACCCCAGATGGCTGCGTTCCAAGGTGGCAATTTGAACGATTTTAAGGTGTGGGTTGAGGCTGAGATGGCCAAGCGTACCGTTGCGACCAAGTGCGAGGGGCGTGTGATCGTGGCGTTCAAGGTGATGGCTGACGGTACGATCGAGGTCAGCGACAAGCCTGCGATGAACTCGCAAGCCGACCCAGAGCTCTTTGCCGAGGTTCGACGTGTTGTCGAGAGTTCGGCAGGTATGTGGACGCCTGCGGTTCAGAATGGCGCAAAGGTCAATGTGTCGCTTGTTGTTCCCGTTAATTACCAGAAAGTTAAGGCTCCTAAGGTCGTGAAAAAGGTCAAAAAGGAGAGGAGGGTTGAGAAGAGTGTGCGCAAGGTCCCTGCTCGGAATTAGTCGCTCTTTCTCGAATGTGATTTTCCGCACTCGCCCGTTGGGGTGGGTGCGGATTTTTTTGTTTGCTATTGGTATATTGTTTCGCCAATGATGATACGCTCGGTGAGTGTGTGCCTGCCCATAAAACTACGCCACTATCAAAATGTAAAATTATTAACATTTTTGTTGATAACTTTGTTAATAAGTGTGTGGTGAAATGTTGATATTCAAAATGTGAAGAGCGATAAGAATGAAATAATTGCCTAATAATTAATAGATAAATGGATGTGCTCAGAAGGTTTCTCAAATGTTGATAAACTGAAACACCCCGAACCGTAAAAGGTTCGGGGTGTTGTGTGAATAATATGTTTGGGTGGAGCTAATTGATCTTATAGATTCGACCCTCGATCAACGTGATATAGACATTGCCTTCGGCGTCAGCAACGATCTTGTTGGTAGCCGAATCGCCGAACTTAGCTCGCCATATAAGTTTGCCCGTCTTCTCCTCGAACGCAGCAATCTCACCCTGCTTGTTTGCCATATAGATCACGCCACGCGATACGGTGATCGGGCAGGGGTTGTGGTCGTAGCCCCAACCTGCGTCCGCGACCCAGCGCTCGATGTAGGTCGTAGCGCCACTCTCGACCGCAACAAGCTCTCCGTCCATCGTCTTGCCGAGGAACATCTGCCCATCCGTCGAAACGCCTGTCGATTCGCGCACACGATAGCCCGCTTTGCGCCAGATCTGGCGACCCGTTTCGAGGTCGATGACTGTCGCATAGCGGTCGGGGGCAACGATATAGACCTTGCCATTGGCTACGCGCGGTACGACGTGTCCGGGCGAGAAGAGTTTGTTGTGGCCACCGTTGTGCCACTTCCAGAGCTCTGCACCCGTCGTCTTGTTGAGGCAGTAGAGGTAGCAATCCCAAGCGCCGAAGAGAATCTTGTTGCCTACGATTGTGGGGCGACCCTGTGCCTGACCCTCGCCAAACGAGGCCTCCCAAAGGATCTTACCTGTGCGCAACTCGATAGCCGCAAAACGTCCGCTGCCGATACCCGAATAGAATACGCCATTTTCGACGATGCCGTCACCGATCACGGGAGTCTCGGTCTGCAACGACCACAACTCACGACCATTGTTTGCCTTGAATGCGCGTACGGTGCAGTCGGCACCACCCACTACGACAATGCCGTCCGAATAGATCGGTGTCGAGTAGATCGAGTTGGCAAAGCGCTGACTCCATTTCACTTTGCCCGTCTTGGCATTCATCGCGTGCAGCCAGCCAACCGAGTTGCCATAATAGAGCATATCGCCATTAACCGCAACACCCGTAAAGATCGAGGCGGTGTCGGCCTTGATCAGCTTCGCACCCACCTTCTCGAAGTCGGGCTCGGGCATATAGGGCTGTACGGGCAGCTTGCCCAACTCCTCCGAGTAACCCTGCTTTGCGCGGAAACGCTCAACGGGCTCCTGACCGAGCACCTTCTCATACATATAGAGCGAGTCGTTCGCCAGACGTAGCACGTTGTAACCGTAGGTGGTCTTCTTACCGCTACCCATCTGCAAAGCGCGACCCATAACACCAGGAATCGAGTCGTAGTTCTCCAATTTGAGCTGGTGGTAGTGGCCGCAAAGGGTCATCTTGGTGTCATACTTGCGTAGCAAAGAGGTGATCTCCTTGCGGTTCGAGATGTCGTTGATCAGGGGGTAGTGGCATACGCTGATGATCTTGTCAGTGGGGCGGGCGTTACGCATCGTCTGCTCGATCCAGAGGATATCCTCGGGGCGGATCGTACCCTCGGCCATCTTCATATATGGACCAACCTGATAACCGACGAAGAGGTAGTTGCCTGCACGCATCGCCACGCGACCCTGCTCGTGGAACAGACGTCCGTAGGTCATAAATGCGCTCTCCGACCAGGTCGTTTCGTGGTTGCCGGCAGTAACCATCAGAGGCTTGTTGAATTTCGAAACAATCTCGTGTACCAACTCTAACTCAGCGTCGCTACCCATATTGCACAAGTCGCCCGCAATGACAACAAAGTCGTATGGCAGAGAGTTGACCTCCTCGACTGCCTCACGCATCGCGCGCTCCATTGCGTTGCCTTTATTGATGTGAATATCGGCAAAGAATGCGATCTCGATCGACTCCCTATCGGGGCAGAATGTCGGGATCTCGTTGTTTTGCCCCTGCGCCGTAGCCAAACCGAGCGCGAGAGCCAACATAAGTAGTGTTTTTTTCATCGTATTAACGTAATTTTTAATGTTATCGTTATCAGCTTTTGACGGCTCTAAAATGCCGATCAATATACAAAAATAATCAAATTTTCGTGGAAAGTTGTCGGTTTTCAGAATTTTGCGTATAATTGTAACCAAATAAGTAAACTAATAACCAATCTAAACTCTATGAAACATCTCAGATTTACACTCATTTTGGTGGCGGCATTGATGTTGCCAACGCTGCTTTTTGCCGGCAAGCGCGTGAAGGTCGGTGCTGAGCAGACCAGCGAGTATTACCCCTTGATCGAGGGTAAGCGCGTGGCTGTTATGTCGAACCACACGGGCGTTGTAGGCGATCGCCACATCGTCGATATTATGCACGACAAGGGCTTTAAGATTACGGGTATCTTCGCTCCCGAGCACGGTTTCCGTGGTTCGGCTGACGCAGGTGAGCACGTATCGAGCTCGGTTGATGAGCGTACGGGTATTCCCATCCGCTCGCTCTACGACGGCAAGAAGGCTCGTCCGAGCGACGAGGATATGGCTTCGTTCGATGTGCTGATCATCGATATCCAGGACGTGGGTCTGCGTTTCTATACTTATTATGTAACTATGCTCCGCCTGATGGAGGCTTGCGCCGAGGAGGGCAAGCATATGATCGTGCTGGATCGTCCCAATCCCAACGGTTTCTACGTTGATGGCCCGATCCTCGATATGAAGCGCTACAAGTCGGGTGTGGGCTGGGCTCCGATTCCGGTTGTTCACGGTATGACGCTGGGCGAGATCGCAATGATGGCTAATGGCGAGGGCTGGTTGACCGATGGTCGCAAGTGTGAGCTGACGGTTGTTCGCTGCAAAAACTACACCCACCAGACCAAGTACGAGCTGCCGATCGCTCCGTCGCCTAACCTGCGCGATATGAAGGCTATCTATCTCTATCCTTCGACCTGCTACTTCGAGGCTACGCCCGTGAGCTTGGGTCGTGGTACGGATAAGCCCTTCTTGGTGTATGGCCACCCCAATATGCTGGGTTACGACTTCTCGTTCACGCCTCGCAGCGTCGATGGCGCGAAGAATCCTCCTCAGCTCGATCGTACCTGCTACGGTGTCGATCTGTCGCAGATTCCCGACGAGGAGATTTGGGAGAAGGGTTTGAACCTCGAATATGTGATCGACGCTTACAACAATCTGAACCTCGACGACCACTTTTTCCGCTCGTTCTTCGAGTTATTGATCGGTCGCGACTATGTTCGCAAGATGATCAAGAAGGGTGCTACGGCTGACGAGATCAAGGCAATGTGGGCTGACGACGTGGTGAAGTTCAAGGAGCAGCGTCGCCCCTACCTGCTCTATGAGGAGTAAGGCCCGACCACTGAACCAAATTGTTTGAAACCGACGACCATCGCACAATTTCTGCGGTGGTCGTTGCGTTTTATTGAGTGAGATTGATTACTTTTGCGTGCAAAATTATGGAAGATATGATGAAACGATTGATGATTCTCATTGCGTCGATGCTCTTGGTGGGCACGGTAGCGGCGCAAACTACGATGAAGGAGATCCGTTCGGTAACCTTCTATGGCGTCGATTTTACGGTAGCCAAGATTGTGGGTGCAGAGTATCGCCCTGCGGATGTTGTGCGTGCTTACGGTCAGCTCAATCAACTGTTTATGAACGAGCCGAATCGATATAATGTGGCTAAGGCCTTGAAGGTGAGCATCGAGCGATTGCAACTCTCGCTGGCGCGCGAGCGTAACCTCGCTATTCCCTATGACTCGCTTGCGAGGGTAGAGGTGGCTGAGTCGCTTGCGCCTGAGCAGGTGGCTGAGGTTATTGCTGCCTACCCTCAGGGTAGCGGTTACGGAGCGTTGATATTGGGTGAGGAGTTGAATGAAACAATCGGACAAGTGCGACTGCGTATGGTGGTTTTTGATCGCACGACACGCGAAATCATCTATCAACGAGTGGCTTACGTCGAGTGCGAGGGTGGCACGCTACGTGAGAAATGGGCTGATGGACTCTACGTATTCCTCAAAAAATGGAAGTTTTAAGAGCTGATAACGGAGCGGAACAGCTACCTGTGGTTGATACTGAGGGACGTGTGGTTGGGTCGGCCACGCGCGAAGAGTGCCACAATGGATCGATGTTGCGCCATCCGGTGGTGCATCTGCACGTGATCAACGAGCGTGGTGAGCTCTACCTGCAACACCGTCCCAAGTGGAAGCAGATCCAGCCAGATCGTTGGGATACGGCCGTGGGTGGCCACGTCGATTGGGGCGAGGAGTGCGATGAGGCTCTGTGGCGCGAGGCGCGTGAGGAACTTGGTATGGGCGAGTTTGT
>JAZOMS010000069.1:0-6346 GCA_045654145.1 Alistipes sp.
GAGGCGGTTGCTCAGTTCGAAGATGCCCGAACGAACATTCTCCAACGAGAAATAGGGACGCAGCGACGACTCGTCGAGTGCATAGTCGCGCTTGCGCACCTTCTCGGCATAATACCACCAATCCCACGATGCGAAGTCGTCAAGACCGGTCTCCTCCTTCATCATTGCACGCATTGCCTCCATTTCGACCTTGGCACGCTCCAAGGCGGGGGTCCACAACTCATCCATCATCGAATAGACATTCTCGGGCGTGCGAGCCATCTGCACATCCAGCACATAGTGGGCGTGGGTGGGATAGCCAAGCAGATGAGCGCGCTCGGTACGCAAACGAACAATATCGTTGATTACCTGTTTGTTATCAATGCTATCGTTATAGTTGCAACGATCCAAATAGCCACGATAGAGTTTCTCACGCAACTCACGTTTCGACGAGTAGGTTAGGAAGGGCAACATACTCGGTTTCTTGGTTGTGAAGAGCCACTTGCCCTTCATTCCGCGTGCCGAGGCCTCCGATGCGGCGGCGTCGCGAATCGACGAGGGCAGTCCATCCAGATCATCGTAGTTGCTCACCACCATCTCAAATCCGGAATTGGCTGCCAGCAGATTAGCGGCATACTTCACACGAGCTGACGAGAGTTCCTCATCGACCTTCCGCAGCTGCTCCTTGTCCTCAGCCGAGAGCAGCGCACCACCACGCACAAAACGGCGGTAGAGCTTCTCGGTCAGTCGCAACTGCAACGAGTCAAGCCCCAGCGCACCACGGCGCTCATAGACGCTCTTAACACGCTCGAACAGAGCATCATTCATCATAATTGCGCCACTGTGAGCCGTGAGTCGTGGCGACATCTCCTGCTCGATAGCCTGCATCTGTGCATTGGTCTCGGCAGCACACAACATACCGAAGCAGAGTTCGACACGTTCGAGCAGTTTACCCGAATTGTCATAAGCCAGAATGGTGTTCTCGAACGTAGGCTCGTCGTTGTTCGTAACGATTGCGTCGATCTCGGCATTGTGTACCGACATCGCCTGCTCCAATGCGGGAGCAAAGTGCTCGGCCTTGATGCGGTCGAATGGGGGAACACCAAAGCGGTCGTTCCACTCCGTGAGCAGCGGATTTTCCATAGTTTGTTCGGTTTTAGGGGTGCAACTCTGCATAAAGAACATCGCTACGGCCAAAGCCACAAAGAGGATGCCCAACAATAGAGTTCGCACAATGGGGACCTTCTCGCCATTGCGCTTAGCGGCGATCGAACGACCCAACCAGCGACCAAAAAATATGGCAGCAAGTAGTGCCGCAGTCGCAAGTAGTGTAAGAATAATGAACTTCATTGGTACAAAATTGAGTTAAAATTGCTACTTTTGCAGTTTAGTACATATAAATATATAGCAAAGATAAAATTTACCGACAAAATATGCAACTTTTTTATGCTCCCGATTTCACTCCGCCGCTCTATACCCTCTCCGAGGAGGAGAGCAAACACTGCGTCCGAGTGCTGCGTATGACGGTTGGCGACCACCTTCACATAACCGACGGATGCGGCACGATGTACGAGTGCCGAGTGGTTGATGCCGCTCCGAAGCGATGCACAGTGGAGGTTGTGGCTACACACGAGGAGTATGAGCGACTACCCTATCAACTGACTATGGCCGTTGCTCCGACCAAGAATATCGAACGTTTCGAGTGGTTTTTGGAGAAGGCAACCGAGGTGGGTGTGACGCGATTTATCCCGATTGTGAGCGAGCACTCGGAACGTCGTGAGATCAAACCCGAACGCGAGAACAAGGTGATCACCTCGGCAATGAAGCAATCGCTCAAAGCCTATCACCCCACGTTGGAGCCGATGACGCCCTTCCGTCGTGTGGTCGAGGAGGCTACGGCGAGCGTCAAACTCATCGCTCATTGCGAGCCGAGCGAGCGCGTGTTCCTGCCCAAAGCCGTCAATAAGGGCGACGATGTGATCATACTGATTGGACCCGAAGGTGATTTCTCTCCCGAGGAGATCGCATTTGCCGAGGAGCACGGTTTCCGTTCGATCACGTTAGGTGACGCGCGACTGCGTACCGAAACTGCGGCAGTGGTGGCGACCGTAATGGTTGCGACGGTAAACCAGATGTAAGAAAACAATAAACACATAAAAAACTATATGCCCATTATCTATTTGATTCTCTTGATCCTGCCCGCTGTGCTGATCTTCTCGACGCCTCTGCGCTGGAAGGTTTGGACGGCAGTAGGTATTGTGGGAGCGGTTGCTGTGGCGGTGTGTGCCGCGGCAATCGGAGTGCTTGTCGAGGGCACGACTCTCACATTGTGGCAGGGCGAGTCGGTGGCGTTTGGAGTGGAGGCGATCACGATGGATCGTCTGTCGGCACTCTTCTCGATCATCATCTCGCTGGCGGCGGTGGCTACGACGATCTATTCGCGTGGCTATTTGGCGCACTATCTCGACAAGAAACCTGCAACACACTTCTCGTTGCACTACACTTCACTCGTTGTGCTCTATGTATCGATGATCGGAGTGGTTACGGCGGCAGGTGGTTTCTGTTTCCTGTTCTGTTGGGAGGCGATGACCATTGCCTCGTTTCTGCTGATTATCTTCGATGCCGATAAGCGCAAGACGGTGCGTGCAGCGTTATCCTATCTGGTGATGATGCACATCGGCTTTGCGGCTCTGCTGGCAGGTTTTGCACTGCTCTATGCCCGCACGGGTGAGGCTACGTTTGCAGCTCTGAGCAACTATATGTCAGCCTATGCCCCACTGCCACTCTTCGCGCTGTTTGTGGTTGGTTTCGGAATGAAGGCGGGTATGTTCCCGATGCACTCATGGTTGCCTGAGGCTCATCCCGCAGCTCCGTCGCACGTATCGTCGATTATGTCGGGTGTGATGATCAAGACAGGCGTCTATGGCATTATCCGAGTGGCTTGGGCGCTACCCATCGAGTTCGAGGGCGTAGCAGTGATGATGCCAGCGGGTGCGGTGATGCTGGCGCTGGGTATCGTAACGGGTCTGTGGGGCATTATCCTCGCCGCTCTGCAAAACGACATAAAGCGTCTGCTGGCCTATTCGAGTATGGAGAACATCGGTATCATTTTGATCGGCATTGGTGCGGCATTGATCGGCAAGAGCAATGGCAACGACACCCTTGCGCTGTGCGGAATGGTAGGCGCGCTGTTACATACGATCAACCACTCGTTCTTTAAGTCGATGTTGTTCTTCGGTGCAGGTAACATCTATGCTCAGACCCACTCGACCTCGTGCGATACGTTCGGTGGCTTGGCTAAGAGTATGCCCGTAACGGCAATTCTGTTCCTGACTGCGACGGTGGCAATTTGCGCCCTGCCGCCGCTGAATGGTTTTGTGTCGGAATTTACGATCTACTTTGGTCTGCTGGATGGCATTAGTGGCGGCAGCGAAGTTCTCTCATCGGCGTGCGGTCTGATCGGTTTGGCATTGATTGGAGGTCTTGCAGTGCTGACATTCAGCAAGTTGTTCGGCACGGTATTCTTGGGTGCTCCGCGCACTCACGAGGTGGTCGAGGCCAGCGAAGCCGATACGTTCAGCCTTGGTGCGTGCGCAATCCCCGCGGCTGGCATTTTGGCGGTCGGCTTGTGCCCCGTTCCAGTGTTCAAACTCGTGGCTATGGTTGCTGCTCCGTTTGTGCCGATGTCGGAACGTGGCTTGGAGTGGTTCAATTCGCACTCGATGGGCGAGGCTATGCAGGGCGTGATGCTCACGGCGTGGTTGCTGGTGGCGATCATCGTGGCGTTATACCTGCTCAAACGACGTGCTCAGCGTGATCGTTCGGTACGAGAGGGAGCTACATGGGGTTGTGGATTCACTCAGCCTACACCTCAGATGCAATATACGGGCGAGTCGTTCTCGGAAGGGTTACAGAGTATCGCATCGTCGCTGACCAAAGATACGGGAACGGGTGAGGCGGTCGATAAGAACGAGATCTTCCCCTCGGCGCACGAATTTGAGGTCAAACACCGTGATAAGGTATCGCGTCTGATGAATGAGTGGTGGACGGCACTGCTGGCTCAGCTCAATCGTCGAGTTATGCGTTTGCGCACAGGAAACATCTCGCGCTACGTGTCGTATGCGTTGCTGTTTATGCTGATAGTTGCGCTGTTGTCAATTTTTAATCTGATCTAATGCGGCTATGAAAGAGTTATTCAATACGATATTAATGATCACCATTGCGATGTTGCTTGGCGGTGTGATTACGCGCGTGCGCTCGGTGCTGAGTGGCCGAAAGGGGCCTTCGATCGTGCAGCACCTGCACAATGTGGCTCTGTTGGCACGCAAGGGTAGTGTTTACAGCCCCACGACCAGCACGCTGTTCCGTGTAGCTCCGGCAGTCTATATGGGTTCGGCCCTGCTGGCTCTGCTCTTTATCCCAATCGGCAATCTCGATCCGCTGCTCTCGTTCCGAGGCGACGTGGTAGTGTTCGCCTATCTGCTCGGTCTGGGTCGTCTGTCGTTAGTATTGGCGGCAATGGATACGGGTAGCAGTTTCGAGGGTATGGGTGCAAGCCGCGAGGCACTCTATGGTGCGTTGGTTGAGCCGGCTCTGTTTGCTGTGGTGGCAACGCTAGCTATGGTTTGTGGCTATACGTCGTTTGCCGACATCTTCTCGGTGGCGCGCGATCTGGATATGCAGATGACCATCGTGATGGTGCTGCTGGCATACGTGCTCGTCAAGGTCTATACGGTCGAGCAGGGACGTGTGCCCGTCGATGACCCGCGCACTCACCTCGAATTGACGATGATTCACGAGGTTATGGTGCTCGACTATTCGGGCGTTGATATGGCAATGATTCACTGCGCAAATTGGTTCAAGGGTGCGGCTTTGGCGGTTTTGGCAGCCAATGCGGTGATGTTGCCGCTGTGTTTCAAGTGGTGGACGGTGGCTCCGTTGTCGCTCTTGGTGGCGGTGATTGTGGGCGTAGTCGAGTCGTCGCAGGCACGCGGCAAGCTGGTGCGCAATACAACCTATATTCTCACCGTGTCGGCATTGGCTGCTCTGCTGCTGTTTGTTGCCTACCTGCTGACGCTTAACATTCAAATCAGCTAAACTCAGACGATATGATACTTTCACTCATTATACTCTATGTGGTAACGCTGGTCTATCTGTCGATAACCGAGCGATTCCGCCACTATGCTACGCTGATGACCTATCAGGGTTGGCTGTTGTTGCTGATTGCGCTGCTCCGACTGCACTCGATCCATTGGTTCGATCTGCTGTTTGTCGTAACCGAGACGCTGATCTTCAAGGCGATCGTGGTGCCGATGATGTTGCGCCGAATTATCAAACACAACAAAATCAACCGCGTACAGCCGGCAGGTCGTTCGCAATTTGGCAGTTTGGTGATGTCGATCGTAGCGTTGGTGGCAAGTGCCTGCATCACCTATTTGGTGGCAGATGATTCGATCAATCAGGCATTCTTCTGCGTGTCGTTGTATGCGCTGTTGAGCGGTTTGATCCTGATCGTAATGCGCCGAAGATTGTTTGCTCATTTGGTTGGTTTCCTGACGATCGAGAACGGAGTGTTCCTCTTCTCGATG
Organism: Alistipes sp.; assembly: GCA_045654145.1. Classification (GTDB taxonomy): domain Bacteria; phylum Bacteroidota; class Bacteroidia; order Bacteroidales; family Rikenellaceae; genus Alistipes. The sequence goes on from JAZOMS010000069.1 coordinate 5,568, forward strand.
GCGATGGGTGTCGAGATGCCGATACTGATCAATACGGCAATCCTGCTCGATATCGTGATGAGTATTCTGCTGCTCGGAATGTTCCTCACTAAGATTGGCGATCGAATCAAGGTCGACGATACCGATTCACTAACCTCTGTAAAGGATTGATACTATGGATATGACAATGTTTTACTATATCGTGGCTGCCATTGCTTTGGCTGCAATGACGGGCTTGGCACGTTCGCGTCGTGCGGTGGTCGGTTTTGCGTCGGTATTCTTCGTTATGCAGGCGGCGTTTGCGGTTTGGACGGTTACGGCGGGTGCGGGTGTGCAGTCGGCTCAATTCTTTACGTTCGACGCAACGGGCACGCTCTTTATGGTGCTGATGGCCATCGTGTCGCCATTTGCGTTCGTACATTCGTTCGACTATCTGCGCGATAACCATATTCCCGAGTTCCGACTCTACAATATGTTGATGGTGCTGCTCTGCACGGCTGTTTCGGCGGTCTATTTTGCCAACAATATCGCCGTTACGTGGATCTTCTTGGAGGCAACGACCATCTGTGCGGCAGGTATCATCTACCACCGTCGCTCACCTGAGACGTTGGAGGCGACGTGGAAGTATATCTTCGTCTGCTCGACAGGTATCGCAATGGCCTATCTCGGTGTGCTCATCGTGAGCAGTGCCGCACACGAGGGATCACTCTCGTATGACGCCCTGCGTGAGGCTGTTGAGCAGTGCAACCCGCTCTATTTGAAGATTGCGTTCCTGCTTGTCGTGGCGGGTTATAGCTGTA
>JAZOMS010000070.1:0-14220 GCA_045654145.1 Alistipes sp.
AGGGTGAGGAGTGGGTTAAACGTCGTGAGTATCTGAATGATATGACCAAAATTATGGGTGCCGATCTGCGCCGTAGCGGAGCACATTCGCTGATCAGTGCGCTTCGTGCCCGTGTTCCGAGCATCGAGATCGACGACACGGGGCGTGTGATCATCCACCGTGGTTCGGTGCAGAAAACAGATGGCGGCATCGGTCAGCGCGCACCGATGAACTTTAATGCTCTGATTGTGGTCGATGGGCAGGAGATTCAGTCGCTCAACGATGTGAGTCTGTTTGACGTTGGGATGGTCAAGATCTTGGACGAGGCTCCGCTATACGGTTTTCGAGGCGTAAATGGCGTGGTGGAGATCACCTCCGAATCGGCACTGAAATCGAAGTAAAAGCTTGATCAACAATGCAAAAAAAACGAGCCTGCAACCGTTGTTCGGATGCAGGCTCGTTTTCGTTGACAACCTATGGCGCTATTCACCCTTAATCTCGTCAGGGATCTGGGTTCTGGTATAGACGCTCTGATCGACAACGTTATTGCTCGACGCCCAAACCATCTCGTTGGCTGTCAGCGAGATAACACAATAGCGATTTGCCCAATCGCCTCGATCGTAATCGTAGTTGCCACGAATCACAGCGCCCCTTTCGGGGTCGGTCTCGATGAAGAACGAGCCCGTCAGCACACGTGTCGAGAAACTATCCAAATTCTGGTAAAGCACGTAGCTACGCTCACGGCGATCAATCGAGAGATAGACATAACTACCCTCGGCCAGAGGCTCGCCCTTCCACTCCGTGAGTTTCCACTCACCCGCAATATTGTTGGCCGTAACCTCCAACTGCGGCTCTGTCGGCTCCTCGGGAGCGGGTTGGTCGCACGCCACGAATGTGATCGCCAAAAGGCTAATTGTCAATAGAATAAATCGTTTCATATCTTTACTTTTTTACATTTTCATTATCATCGTGCACAACGAATAGCTCGAACGCACGCTCACGTGGCGCAACCTGCAATCCATCGAGAAACAATCGCGGACGCATCATCGGCTGACGCCCACGTTGCCCACTCGTAGCTCGTGGCGTGTAGGTAATTACCAGATCGCCCTCAGCCCCAGCCTCCAACGTAGCTGGCTCGGTATGCACCTCAATTTCGGGCGAACTCAGCAGAGTATCAGCAGTGATTGTCAACGCCTTAGTTCCGCTATTCACACACGCCACACGCTCCGTCTGCACACCATCGCCCGCGAATCGTACCCACGTTTGGCGCAACAACAATGATCCTCGCACGTGGGGATAGTTCCCACTCGGATCGACCGCTGCACGCACCCTGCCTCGCACCGTCAGCACCGCCGCAGGGCGCTCACCCGAGCGATTGGTATAGACAAAAATGCGTTGCGCAACCTCGCCCACGTGTCCAAGTGGAGCATATATTAGTCGCAACTCGCCGTACTTGTCCGCAACTACCGTCGCTCGATCAAAGTCGGCTCGCAAGCACCCACACGAGGTAGTTATACGAGTGATTGTCAGCGGATTGTCAGACATATTCTGCCACTTAACACTCCCCCGCCACAAGCCACCATCCTCGGCAATCTCGCCGAAATCGACCGTCGTGCCCGCCACAAACTGCATCCCGACATCGGTCGTCGCAACATTGCGCGCGCTGTCGATCTTCGACTGCGAAATCAGGCGTATCTGCGCCTCAGCGGTCGCCACCGCAACCGTCGCACACAACACCATTATCCATCTGCGCACACCCATCTCGCTTAGAGCCAGCCGTTCGAATTGGCACCACGACGCACGGTGATCGCGAATTGGTGGCTCACACCGTTGCTTGCCACGATACGAGCCGTTGTAGCACCTTCGCTTACGCCCTTGAAGCGGAGCTTCGCACCCTCAGCAACCACCTTAGCGATAGCCGTATTGTCGATCGTTACATTATATGTAAGCGCCTCGCCACCAACAAAGTAACGCGACGGAACAACTGCTACCGAGCCGTCGAAATCGAGATAGAGATTCGGGAAACGCAACTCACGTCCCGCACCCTCGATAGCCGCCAACAGCGCGTCGGCATTGACCTGACCCGAACCCATCTGACCGCGATAGGCATTCAGATTGAGCTGCATAGGCTGGATCGGACCGATGTCGGCAACATAGCGCGAATAGGTCTTTGCGCCCGTCTGGAACTCGTCGATCGGGGTTGCGGTCGACATCAGCAACTCGGGCAACTCCTTCTCGGTTAGGTGGCGACGCAACTGCGCCGCATACGAAATCGCCAACGCCGCAACGCCCGAAACGTGCGGACACGCCATCGACGTACCCTCCATATATCCATAACCGCTCTCGCTCACGTTGTAGGGCAAGGTCGAAAGAATACAACCCACCTCACCATAGTTATGCTCCTCATCAACGTAGTCGAAATAGTAGTCCTGATCGCCACCCGGTGCCGAAACTGACGTACCCTTGCCATAGTTGGTATAGGTTGCCGCCGTAAAGTCCGCCGCCGTAGCCGCCACCGAGATATAGTCGTCCGACGCACCGGGGTAACCCGCCTGCGGAGCCGTTTCGTTACCGCCCGCAAAGATCGCCACGCCACCCTCGATCGGACCATTCGGTGAACCTGCGTTGTGGGTAAAATAGTCCAACGCGCTCTTTTCGAGGGGAGCACCAGCCTCCCACGCCTCCTGCGACGCGAAACCTGCCTCGCCCCAATCATAGACATTGGCAGCACCCGAAACGTAGCCCCAACTGCACTGCAAAACCACAGCACCATTGTCCGCAGCATACTTGATCGCGCGAACAACAGCCAGCGCATTCGAGCCCGTATAGCCCGAAAAGATCTGACAAACCATAATCTTCACGCCATCGCCTGCACCGCTACCGCCCGCTACCGAGCTGATACCCACACCGTTATTATTGACTGCCGAGATCACACCCGCCACGTGCGAGCCGTGACCCGAATCATAGACATCGTTCCACGAGATGACGCCCGAACTCTTCACGAAGTTATAGCCGTGGCGGTCGCCCTCGTAGCCATTCGCGTCGTTATCCTCGCGCGAACGCCACACCTCGTCCTCATTGACCCAGATATTCGCCTTCAAATCGGGGTGATCGACAAAGACACCCTCGTCCAGCACCGCAACGATCACCTGCTCGTCGCCCGTTGAGCGAGTCCAAGCCCCCTCGCACTGCACATCGGCATCGCGCACCGACTTGATCTGCTCACCCTCGCAGAACTGATCGCCACGATTCACCAAGTGCCACTGAGCCGCCAACAGAGGGTCGTTCATTGCCTCGACGGTTGCTCGCGTCGCGCTCTCAGCCGCCGCCAAACGCTTCGCACTCAGCGGAGTAGCCTTACCACGATAGGCACGCTTGATCGTACGGTTGAAATCGACCGCCTGCACCTCGCCCAACTTTTCCAAACGTTGAGCCACCTGCTCAGCCGAGCAACCCGCACCGAAACGAACCACATACCACTGATGCAGCCCCTGCTCGCGCGTACGCTCCTCGGTGCGCTCGTCGATCGGGAAGACTCGCTCCAACTCATAGCCCTCGATAGCCTCCAACACCTCGTCCAGCGCCACCGCACCGCTACGTGTTGTCGTGCCACGCGTGGCCTCCGCCTGTGCAATCATATCGGCAACCTCGGACGTGAATTTCACGATCACCTCGCCCTCAACGTAAGGAGCCGAGATCTGCGGCTCGGAGGGTGTAGGTGTGGGGATCTCACCCTGATCACACGATGCTAACGACACTGCGGTCGCCAACATCGCTACGTATAATATTCTGTATTTCATATCTTTCACTCGTTTTCTCGTTACTCGTAATCGCCCGTAGGTTTCTGCTTGAAGGGATAGACCTCATAGTAGTAATTGAGGTTCACCGGCTCGTTGTCGAACATCGCCTGACGACCATTCTGAGCGCGTCCCTCCTGCTGGAAGACCAAGCTGTACGGAATCCACCAATCCAGTGCAGGATGGTACAGCAGCCAATCGGGCAGACGACCATACAGACGGTTGAAGTTGATGGCAAAACGCTTGGTCGAGGGCATCACCTTCTTGATGCGGTTATCGACCAAGAACTGCGGCAGGGTATCCACCGCGTCAATCTCCTCCTGGGTGTAATAGGGCACCTCGGGATCGTCCTCAAAGGTTGGCAACTCGCCCTGCAAGTAGTTGACCGAGAGCACCAACGTATCCAGATCCCACTTGATCAGGTCGGTGGGGAACTCCGGCTCGTCGATCAATCCGCCGATGTTCGTACGCACCTCATTGCTCAGGTCATAAACCAGATTACGCTGGTTGGCATTCATAATGAGTGTTCGCAACTTAGGGAAGTTCTCCTTGGTGAGCACATCGGGCACACGCTGGAAGTTGTTCGCGCAGATGTTCAAGTGCTCCAAGTTCTTCAACTTGGCAAAACTCTGCGGCAGATCGACCAGACCATAGCTACCCACCGTCAAACGCTTCAATTGGGTCAGCTCGGAGATGTCGTCGCCGAGATCCAAATCGAGCAGGAAGGTATTGGTGTTACCGAAGATGTAGATCTCCTCAGCGGCGGTCAAGTAACGAATCTCGTAAGGCAACTTCTCGCGCGTGTGAAAGAGAACGATCTCGACCGAGCGCACACGACCCACCTTCTCGGGTGTGCAGCCCTCCATCTGCTCCTCCCATAGCACCACGTTGTTCCACTGATTCATCGGCGCCGAGGCATCCCACATCGTATAGACACCCATCGCGCGGGCAATCGAAAGCAGTGCCACCGAGTCGCCCTCACGGCTATTCTCGACGATCGGCTCAGAGGCCTGCTGACGCACATTCAGCGCATCCTGGCGCGACATCTCGACCTCACTCTTCGGGCGGAAGGCAACCTCAGCCAAACGCTCACGCGGCGAGGTATTGATATCCCAATTGAAGCGCACCGTAACCTCGCGCGGACGTACACCACGATCGAGCGTCAGGTGGTAGCTCTCGTTAGTGAGCCATCCTGCATTGTCGGGCACATCGACCTCGAAATCGATATTCGAACGCACTCGTACATCGAAATAGCGCTTGCCATACTCCTCGAAGTTCGACACCTCAACGGCGTTGTCGTCGATCTCGATCGTGTAGGGATAACCTCGCTGCTCGACGACGATATCCTGACTCTTCCACGTGCGCGTATTCTCTATACGCACCACGCCGGTACGGGGCGAAGCGGTCAGGGCCGAGTCGATGATGATCTTGCACGGCGTTGATCCACGACCATTTGCGGGCGAAATGGTGATCCACGTATTGTCGGTCGAGGCGTTCCAAACGTCGCACGACGAGAGCTGCACCAGCTCCGTCGCAACCACCTCCGAGACCTCAATCTTCGTGCGGTCGATTTCGAACTCGATCTTCTCGCCGCCTCGATCGCAACCTGCCGCCAGCAGCATCACGCTGAGAACGGCAATATATCTTTTCGCTAACATATTCATCGTTTTCATACTCTTTTACTCCAACATCAGATCGCAATTGGTGATATTCTGCCACTTATCGTAGATCAGGATGTAAGCACCCGCCTGCCAAGCGTAGCAGATGTCCGACGCATCGAAGACAATATTCGGGTTGTCGCTGATATCCAGATAGTAACACAGGGTCGAAATCGTATCGTCGATCTTGCGCAGGTCGTTCGAACCGATATAGAAACCGCGCAGACCCACGTGCTGATAGATACCTGTCGGCCACTCGCGCAGACAGCGTTCGCCCTTCTCGTTTCGCTGCGAACGCACCGCAAAGACGGTCAGACCGGCACAATCCAACGGCTCGTAGGGGAACTCGCTGAAATTGTTGAACGAGAGGTCCAAACCGTAAAAATAGGGCATATTGCCTGCGTGGAATTCGTGCGGCAGATCGGTCAGGTTGTTATACGACAGGTCGAGCGACTGCAAGAAAATCGCATTGTCGTAGGTGAACGCACCCTCAGGAATCTCGTCCACAGCGCAGGCACGCAGGATCACATACTCGACCGTCGAGTTGGTCTTAGCCAACGCCGTCGGGTACTTGGTCAGTTTGGGGTTCGACGCAAGGGTCAGCGTATTGACCTTGATACCCTTATACGTTCCGTCCTCCTCGCCCTCGAAGCCGTCGATCTCGTTGCCTGAGAAATCGACCGAAACCATCGTAAAGCGACTATCAGCCGAGAAGATATTGGGCACCTTCTTCAAGCGGTTGTAGCGCACCGAGAAGTTCTCGATGTCGTCATAGGCACAGAAATAGCCCTCCTCGTCGCGCGGCAGCTCCTCGATCAGGTTGTTGTCCAGATAGAACTGAATGGGCGCAACGCCCTTGCCCAACGGGTGGATCTTCGAAATGCGGTTGAATGCCAAATCCAAAAGACCGATCTTCTGCAACTGCGAGAACGACGCGGGCAGCTCTTCGAGGCTGTTCTGACGCGCATAGAGAATCTGAATCTTCTCGCGCGAAGGACCATTAGCCAGCGCGTCCAGACCCGCATAGATCTCCTCGGCCGACCACTGAGCATTGTTCGAGATGTTGATCGACACCAACTCAGGCATCTGCGCAATCGACATCGGGAACTTGGTCATCTTCGGGCAGTTATAGATCTCCAAATCGGTACACGAAGTGAGTTGCGCCATCTCCGCGGGCAACTCTTCGATCTCGCTATTGGCGACATAGAAGATCTCCAACTTCTTCAAGTGTCCAATCTCGGCAGGCAACGAACGCAGACCATTGTTGATCGTGCCGTGGTTGGTATCGTAGAGGTTGATCTGACGCTGCTCACCCGTCTTGATGTCGATAATTTCGCTCTCCTTCTTTGTCTGATAGAGAGCCGTAGCGGGCGACGAAACGCCCTTCTCTGCCAGCGCACGTGCACAAGGCTCCGAGAACTGCGTTGCGGTATGAATCTGCGACAGATACTGCTTGTGGAGCTCCATACGATTGCGACGACGCTCGCTGAGCGACACTTCGTTAGCGGTCGGATCGTAGGTCAACAGATTGACATCGTTGTGGTTACCCAAATACAACTCGACCAGCTCGGTCAGCTGACCAATCGCTGGCGACATATCGCCCGAGAAGGCAAAATCGCTCAAATCGAGGCGTGCCACACGACCATTCGGGTGCAACCCGACACCCGGCTGAGCACCCCACAAGTCGGGGTCTTTATTGAAATCCCAATTTGCGCCCTTCGGGAAGTTCTCGCCGACGTAGTACCAACTCTCACCATTGAGGCTCTCCCAAATCTCGCGCAGGGCAACATAATCCTTCAAATATTCGTCCGAGGCGTGCAGCGCAACGGGAATCGCACTCTCGGTGGTGCGATTGTCCGCAACCGAGAAATCGGCTCCCGCAACATTGCCGAGCACCTCCAACACCATTCCGCCACCATCGTAAGCGATGAGCGAGGCAACGCGATACTCACCCGCCGTCAGCGAGAGTGTCGTATCGCACACGATCGACGAGGTTTGGTAGCCGTCCTCCACCTCATCGCTCTCGTCGAAGTGAACCGAGAAGTCGCACTCCAACTTTTCGAACGTAGTGCGCACGTTCGACGCCTTGTTCTGCACCGTGATCGACACACGGTGGATCTCGTCGAAAGTATATTCGCGCTCGGCGGCACGTGTACCTTCGAGCGACGAGATATCCTTAGTCAGCGTGAAGCGCACGGCACCTCGCGGCGTAACATTGACCGTCAGGTCGACAACCTCCAAACCACCCTCGTGCACCTCAACCGTGCACTGCTCGGCAGGCGCACCATTATAGATCAGTTCGTCCGTAGCGTCGTAGAGCGCGAAGGTAACCACCTCGTAGCGACCCGTCAGTAACTTCAATTTATCGCTGCGCAGACCGAATTCGGCCGACTCGGCATCGGCTGCCGAGAGGTTAATCGTCTGAGCCAGCGTCGTTTCGCCATAAGCCAACGTAACCTTCACCTTATGCGCCTCGCTCAGGTAGTCGAGCGTGGGACGCACGGCACGCGAGCCCTCAGCCTCGTACGAAGCCGCCTTGAATAATCGGAATTGAACGTAGCCATAGTCGGGCTCGCGGTTGTCAATGGGCTGATCCTCCGAGCAACCCGTCAAACCGAGCAGAGCCAACGCTAAGCATACGGTAAATCTGTATAGTAGTTTCTTTTTTTGAATAAAAACTGTTCGTTCAAAAAACTCTAAAAAAATCTCAATCAAATACTTCTCTTCAATCGTTTATGAAAAAGATTTGGTGAGCACCCCGCCCCACTCGCAGCGTGCGGGGCACTCGCCAAAAGTTCTCTGTAAGATGCTTACTCGGTGTAGTTGAATACGCAGACCAGACGCACCAAAACTGCCCACGACGAGTCGTAGTAGAGGATATGTCCCTTAGCCTGCTCCTCCTCAGGAGTCATCATCACCTGAGTGCCACCCTCAACCGACTGGGTAGTGAGCCACGACTCCGACGGATAGCAGATGGCCTGAGCATACGAAGGCATCAGCAGCGTAGCCATCGAACCCATTGCCGAAGTGTGGGTCAGACGGTACTGCAAAACACCCATCGCTGCGTCCTCAGCGCTGAAATCGGGATCGCCCTGAACGAGCTTCTCCAACTTTGCACCGTATGTTGCTGCCATATCGGGATCGGCAAACTTAACCTCGCCCGAAACCTCGGGAACGTACATATAGTTGGGATCAAGCACGCAGTAGATCAGCGCGTAAGCCTCGTCATTCTCGTCGTAGAAGACGATCGTTGCCTCGTTCTCGCCATCCAAACCAGCCTGAGTGTTGGGATAAAGACCATTTGCGGGATCGTCGCCCAGTCGCATACGAACCTTATAGCCGTTGGTCAGGCCCTTGTTCTCTGCACTCTCTTCGAGCGTAATCCAGCAGGTCGAAAGGTCGTAAGTCGAGCTGTAAGCGCCATCGAAACCGTAGATCTCGTAGCGCGAGAAGGGCTTCGAAAAGATCAGATCGTCGCCCGAATCGTTCGAACGATAGGTCAGCTTATAGGCGTTGGGAATCGAAGCCCAAGCACCCTGCCAGGGCCAAGAGCCCGCTGCCAACTCAACGAAATCGGCCGTAAAGCCGTGCATTGCGTTGATGTCGTTAGCGTAGATAACGCCCTTATTCTCAGCCTCGGCGGGAGCCGCCTGCTTGATAGTCGACACCATATACTGCTCATACTCAGCCTTCAAAGCCGTACCCTCCGAGTTGAACAGATCGTAGTCGGGATCCGAGATCTTCGACGCTACGGTGCGAGGCAGTGCCACGAGCATACCCTCGCGTGCAGCGCCCTCGTTCACGGTCGTCGTAACGAAGAACTTGCGAGCCCAAACACCCGCATTGTCGGCCGTAGCATCCCACTCCTCTTCCCACTCGATTGTGATCCAATCCGAAGCGGGCGACGAAGCGTAGAGATAGCCGTTATTCTTCACGATCTTGTAGAGCTCAGCGCCCTTGGGGGCGGTCATCGTTGCAATCGCGCCGATCTCGATGTACGAATCAGCCGACGCATTGTAGTAGTGGCCCTCAGCATTGAAGGTCAGCTCGGGCGAGATCGAAACCTCGCATACAGCCTCGCAAGCGGGCATATTCACCTTCAACTTGCTCACCTCAATCGGTGCGCTCTCATTGGTGAAGTCGCTGATCGCCAGCTCAACCGACTCAGCGGCAAAGGGATATGCCTCCTTGACCGTACGAACAAAGACCTCCGTACGACCAGCCTCACCCGAGGTTACCGACGGATCCAACCACGCGGGCAGTTCGCTACTGATAGCCCACTTGAAGTTGGTCTCAACAACCACGCGGTGCATATACTGCTCGTTGTGCCACAAGAAATCAAGCGTCTGCACGGGAGTCGAACCATAGGTATAAGCACCCTCGGCATCAGTCTTGAAATCAAAGTTAGCCTCATCGTACTGAGCCAGATAGACATTCACCGTACGAGCCAGCTTCATACGGGTCAGCTTGGCAATGACCTCAGTCTTGCCGCCCATCGTGAGCGAGAGCTCGCACACGCGATCGGTGTCGAACTCATCGAGGTCGGCTACCTTGATCTTGATCTGCTGAGTACCTGCCTCACCCGTCATCGAGAGCTGACCCGCAGCATCTGCCAACGAGAAATATTGAGCAGCCGACGAAGGGATCGAAACCTTCCACGCCATATTGGGGTTGATCGAGATTGTAACCGTCTCGCCACTCTTCACCACCTTCTCAACCAACTTCGGGAAGTTGGGAACCGTTGGTTCGGGTTCGGGTTCAGGCTCACAACCGATCATAACAACCGCTGCGGCACACATCGCCATCGCGGTCAAAAGTCGAAAAATTTGCTTTTTCATAAACGATTGTTTGTTAGTGTATTGATTAATTTTTTTAAGAGATTATTCATTTCATCGCTCCTACATACCCTCTTCGCGTTGCAGGCGATCGGCCTCCTCGTCGCTCACCCACTCGAAGATATTATAGAACATACCGACCGTGCCCACCATCTCGCCTAAGTTCTTGACATAGACCGACAACCACAACTCGACAAAACGCTGACACGAGTTGTAGTACGAGGGTTGGTAGGCGGGCGTCGTACCCAGCAACTTATTGTCGCCGTGGATCATACCGAAGACCGATGCCTCGTCGCTCAGAACTGCGTCCTCGTCCATCGTTACGATCGGCTGGGCGGGATTGCTCGGATCGAAATATAGCGTGATGTCGTAACCATCGTAGAAACAGTCGCGCACGATGATGGCATTCTTCTCGGTCGGGTGCAGATCCGAGCGCACCAAACGCTGATACGAGGCATTCATACCTGGGTAGTCGTAGAGAAGCAGCGAGGACATCACACACCAGCCCGTGAAATTATTGACATCGAACGGACAGCTCTTATACATCACCACCTTGGTCTGTGCGCCATTCGGATAGAGATCCCACTCCAACTGCTCGGGCATCACCAATCGCAACACAAATCCGAGCGAGTCAGTCGGCTCGATCTTCTCATAGTTGGCACGCACACGCACCTCCGTAGCCAGCTCGCCAGCGGGGATCGTGATCGAGTTCGATTCGAGCGCATAGTGAACACCCTCGATGGCATTGCTACCCTTATCGACCACCTCGACACCGAACGTACGGTCGTAGTCGCACTTGATGGTCGAGGCCACCTTGACAGCAAACGATTCGCCATCAGCCAACACCATATTGGTCGAGATTGAGTCGGCAAACATCACATATTCGGGACCCGAGTAGGTTATATACTCCTCGTTACACGAGGTGATCGACAGCGCTACGAATGCAACGAGCGCCACCGATAAATATTTGCGTATATGTTTCATATTCATCATCTTAGTTATTGCTTTCGTTAGGCACGATCTCCGACCCTGGTGATTCGAGCTCGTGCTGCGGGATAGGCCACACCATCAGCGGGTTATCGGCCTTCACGCTCAGAGAGCTACCCTCCGAGAGCGACTGCTGCTGGGGCACACGTGTGAAGCCCTCGCCATTGCGATACAATTTGCCCCAACGCTTCAAATCGTGCAGACGGAAACCCTCCATATAGAGTTCGCGCACACGCTCGTTGGCGATCTGCTCGATGTAGTTGTCCTTGGTCAGATTGACCTGACCGCCCGACAGATAGCGTGCAGCGTGCAGCGTATTCATATCAGCCGACGCCTTCGAGTAGTCGGGCGACGACTGACGGCAATATGCCTCGGCACGAATCAGATATTGCTCAGCCAGACGGAAGGGCTTGGGCATCGACACGTGGTAGAGGTATCGCGACGAGATGTAGTCGCGGTTGCCATAGTATTTCACCAGCAGAGGCCACTGCAATGCGTGGTCGTAGCCCGTCTGAGCCATAGCGAAATAGGAGCTATAACGCATATCGTTCTCATCGTAAAGATCGAGCACCCACTGCGCCGGCACATAGTCGGGATAGTAATAGTAGTAGTCGGTTGTGAAATTGAGGAACACTGAGCCGAGAGCCCCGCCATAAGAAGTTTCGGTGAAGCCCACCTGCCAGATGGTCTCGGTCGCCAGGTCGTGTGCCCACATATAGTCGAAGAAGGTCATACCCGAGGTGTAGACCGTGGTGGCCGACGAGAGCGAATAGACCCTGCTCGGATGGTCGATCACGCGCGACGAGTAGTCGATAGCCGCCTCCCAATCCTGCATATTGAGCGCCACACGAGCGTGTAGAGCGTATGCTGCGCCAAGCGTCAGATAGTGCTGCGAATAGAAATCGTTCTCGATCGGCAGCAACTCCTCAGCCTTAGCCAAATCGCTAAGCACCAACTGATAAGAGTCGTACAACGAGGCACGGCGTGTAGGCTCAGGTGTCGAGTAGAGCGTGCGCAGAACAACACCCAACTCCTCCTTTGCCGTTGCGGGGTCGTAGGCCTTGCAGAAACACTTGATCAACTCCGAGTAGCACAACGCACGGATAGCATAGACCTCACCACGATACGATTCGAGCACATCGATGCGCTCATCATCGGTCTGCGCCTCTACCACCGCGTCAATACGCTCCAAGAAGAAGTTACAATTCGAGATCACACCATACAGAGCCGCATAGACCGACTCCACCTCCGACGTGGTTGAGCGGATATCCCACTGCCAGATCGAGCCGTAGGTATTGGTGTAACCATCAACGGCATAGACCAGATCGCACTGAATGTCGGGCAGCAGCGTGAGGTAGCCACTCCACAGAGCAGCACTCTTCATATAGGCATAGATACCCGTCAGCGTCTGCTCGGCCTCCTCGAACGTTTTCATCGCATCGTTCTGGGGGATTGCCGACTGCGGATCCTTGTCCAGACACGAGGTTGCCGACAGCGCAATGAGCGCGATGAGCATATATATCTTAATAATCTTTTTCATAGTCATAAGTTCCTTTTTAGAAGATCAAATCCAGACCGAACGTAAATTGGCGAGCCATCGGGTACTGAGCCGCATAGATGTTCGACGTACCCTCGGGATCCAAACCCGAGAACTTGGTGAAGGTCAGCAGGTTCTGACCCTGCGCAAAGACTCTCAACCCACGAATCACCGTACGTGTACGCTCAGGCGCAAACTTGAACGAGTAGCTGAGCATCACATTCTTCAAGCGCAGGAACGAGGCATCCTCCAACAGTCGGCTATCGAACTCGGTATAGACACCGTGGCGCGGGATGTCGGTAATATCACCCGGCTCCTTCCAGCGGTCGAGCAGACGGCGCGACTGGTTGTACGACGCAAAACGACCATTCGACTCATCAAAATAGCGGTCGTTGTTGATCATCCATCGGTCGGCAACCCAGCTGAACTGCGCACTGAGCGACAGACCCTTCCAGTTCAGAGCCGTACCGAAACCACCCTGCCACGGAGCGAAATAGCTCTTGCCAACGAGCACCTTATCCTCGTCGCGAAGTTCGGTTGTGAGTTTACCTCTCTTGTCGTACCATAGTGCGTCGCCATTGACGGGATTGACACCTGCGTAGCGGTTGATGTAGAACTCACCCAGCGGATGACCTACAACGAGTTTCGTATTGGTATTCGATCGTTCGTACTCCTGCACACCGTTGTAGAGCTCGGTGATCTCGTTGTAGTTGTACGACGCATTGCCATTGACCGTCCAGAGCCAATCCTTCGTCTGCACCAGCGTAGCCATCACACTCAACTCAGCTCCCACGTTGATCATCTCGCCCACGTTGTCCCAATAGTAACCGAAACCCTGATCGGTGTAGGACTTGGGCACCTCCATCAACATATCCGATGTCTGCTTGTAGTAGGCCTCAAAATCGACATTCAGGCGATTCCAGAAACCGAGATGGGCACCGAAATTCGTAGTCCACGGACGCTCCCAGCCGAGCGACTCGTTGCCGGGTTGGATCGGAGCGATACCTGCATCGCCCACATAGTCCAGACCACCACCCACCAACGCTGAATGGACGTAGTTGGGGATCGACGAGTTACCCGACGTACCGGTCGAGAGCGAGAATTGCGCATTGGTCAGCCAGCGCGATGCCGACTCCATAAACTTTTCGTTGCGCATATTCCACATCAAACCCACCGACCAGAAACCAGCCCAGCGGCGCGTGCGACCAAAACGCGACGAGCCATCGGCGCGTGCCGACAGTTCAACAAAGTAGCGGCTATCGAGGTTGTACTCCGCACGTCCGAAGAACGACAAGAAGCCGTAGTCCGAGTCGGTAGTGTCGCTCCACGATGAAACACGGGTACCCGACGATACATTTGTCAGGAAGTCGTTATTCTGGCCCTCAGCCAAGAGGCTGAATGCCTCATAGTGGTATGCGATACCCTCC
>JAZOMS010000071.1:0-4136 GCA_045654145.1 Alistipes sp.
CTTCTTCCCACATTTATATTCGGATTAACTTTATTTATTTTGCATCCCTACAAAATCGACTGATTACCAACAAATTAAACACCAATAGGGAGGGGTAATATTTTATATCGTTTCATTTCTTTTGATGGGCATATATGTTTAGGACATCTTTTTACTAATCTACAATTTTTTGCCTTTGGCACATTGGTGAGGCAGTATCAAAAGATTGCGGACAAGTTCTTAGACAATAAATATATGATTCTAACAATATTTTTGTCATTCTTTATCATTTATTCTATTATCTGGAACTCGGCACCGACAACAGGAATAACAGATAAAATTATTGATTTTCTAGGAATTGGAGTTAGATATCTTGGACTTATAATTGTATTTGCCACATTTAGGAAATATCAAAGTACTTTCTCAACCGCCACAAAAATTGGCAATATACTCCAATACATCGGCAAACACACTTTGGACATATATTTGCTACATTATTTCTTCATTCCAAATATCTCACCATTTAGAGAGTTCATATTCTCAGGCAATAACTATGTTTTCGAACTATTTTTCGGCATTGGAATATCGTTAATGGTTATTGCAGTATGTTTGTTGGTGAGCAAAGTACTACGAACAAGTGATCTGCTTGCGCATTATTTGTTTGGTGCGAAGATGCAGAAAACTGAGTGATAGAACTTTAATAAACAAAAACCTCTCAGCCCACAAGGAACTGAGAGGTTTGTCATCGTTAGAGACTACCCTACTACTTGAAATAACGCTTGTAAAGACCCTCGAAGCCCTTACCGTGGCGAGCCTCGTCCTTACACATTTCGTGTACGGTGTCGTGGATTGCATCCAAGTTGAGTTGCTTTGCGCGAGTTGCAATGCGCTTCTTATCCTCGCAAGCACCCTGCTCAGCCATCATACGCTTATAGACATTGGTCTTGGTATCCCAAACAACCTCGCCCAAAAGTTCTGCAAACTTAGCTGCGTGCTCTGCCTCTTCCCAAGCATAGCGCTTGAATGCCTCAGCGATTTCGGGATAACCTTCACGGTCGGCCTGACGGCTCATTGCCAGATACATACCAACCTCTGTACACTCGCCCATAAAGTGATCCTTCAAACCTTGCAGAACCTCCTCATCAACGCCCTCAGCAACGCCAATCACGTGCTCATCAACAAATTGCAGATCGCCATCCTGCTCAACAAGCTCAACAAACTTATCTGCGCCAACCTTGCAAAGAGGACACTTGTCGGGTGCCGAATCACCCTCGTGAATATAACCACATACGGTACATTTCCATTTCTTCATAGCTGTAATATTTTAAGATTGTTATGAAATTGTTTGCTTTTTATGACTACAAAAATAAACTTTTTTCGCTATTTCGCAATGGATTTTGCAAATAATCTGCGATCATATAAATTTATAATGCAATAAGCATTTCTTATAGCGTCGTATGTAGTTTGAATTGTCGCGCGAATATCGTACATTTGTGCTATTATATGTTAAATTAGGTATATGAATTTCAGATACGCCACAATTATTGCAATAGCATTGATATTGATTTCGTGCGGGCAGCGCAACGCCAAGAACGATGACGCAAAGGAGCAAGCCGCAACGACAGCATCCGAATTGTCGTTCCCGCATATTACCATTCCTGAGATGGTACCTCCGACAGATCGTGCAAATTATTTGGCCGAGCATTTTTGGGATCATTTCGATTTCAGCGATACGACTTTCTGCAACCAACCCGACATCACCGAACAAGCATACGCCAACTACCTTGACATTCTGCGTTATGTGGAGCCGAGCATTGCTCAGCGATCGGTTGGAGCGCTGATGAAGAGCGCCGAAGTTGATTCGACGATGTTCGATTACTTTGCATCGCTCACCGACAAGTATCTCTACGATCCAAACTCTCCGTTCCGCAATGACGAGCTGCTCATTCCTGCATTGGAGGCTATAATCGCCTCTCCCCTACTCGACGAGGCCGAGAAGATCCGTCCCCAATCGCAACTTGATATGGCTCAGAAGAATCGAATCGGACAGCGAGCTAACGATTTCCGCTATACGCTGCACGACGGTCGTACAGGACGGATGTACTCGATCGAGGCCGACTATCTGCTCATCTTCATCAACAATCCCGACTGCCCTGCTTGCAAAGAGATTCGTGAGCAGATCTGCGCTTCGCCGATGTTGAGCGAAATGATTGAGCGTAGCGTGATGAAGGTTTTGGCGATCTATCCCGACGAAGATATTACCGCTTGGCTCAACTATCGACACAACATTCCCGCATCGTGGATCAATAGCTACGACAAGCAGTTGCGTATGCGCGACGATGAGCTGTATGACCTGAAAGCTATCCCATCGCTCTATCTTCTTGACAGCGAGAAGCGTGTAATATTGAAGGATTGCAACCTCGTGCCACAAATCGAAGAGGCAATTTTCTATGCAGAACAAAACAGACAATAAACTCAAACATAAATTAGACTATGACTATTATCGATGGTAAAGAGGTTGCTGCGGCAATGCGCCGTGAGATTGCAACCGAAGTAGAGGCAATGGTTGCCGAGGGCAAGCCCGCACCCCATTTGGTGGCGATTCTGGTTGGTAACGACGGTGCAAGTCAAACCTATGTAGCTCACAAAGAGAAGTGCTGCCACGAGTGTGGTTTCACCTCGACCGTAGTGCGTATGCCCGAAGAGACAACCGAAGAGGAGTTGCTCGCACGTATCGACGAGCTGAATGCCGATTCGAAGGTTGATGGTTTCATCGTGCAGTTGCCCCTGCCCCGCCACATTTCGGAGCAAAAGGTTATTGAGGCTATCGACCCGCGCAAAGACGTTGACGGTTTCCACCCCGTGAACACGGGTCGTATGATTTCGGGACTGCCTTCGTATCTGCCCGCAACTCCCGACGGCATTCTGTCGTTGCTCAAATATTACAACGTACCCACCGCAGGTCGTAGCTGCGCCGTGATCGGTCGTAGCAACATCGTTGGTCGCCCCATTGCAAATCTGCTCTCGCAGAAGGGTTGGGATTGCACCGTAACACTCTGCCACAGCCGCACACCGAATCTGAAAGAGGTTGTAGCTGAGGCTGATATCGTAATCGCTGCGCTTGGCAAAGCTGAATTCGTAACAGCCGATATGGTTAAGGAGGGTGCGACGGTTATCGACGTTGGTATCACCCGCGTACCGAGCGACAAGACCAAGAGCGGTTGGAAGTTGTTGGGCGACGTGAAGTACGACGAGGTGGCTCCCAAGTGTTCATTCATCACTCCCGTTCCGGGTGGTGTTGGTCCGATGACCATCATCTCGCTGATGCGCAACACGCTGAAAGCTGCAAAGAAGGAGATTTACGGGTAATCTCGACTTCGATTATTTGCAATAAAAAAGGCGCAACCAAACGGAAGTTGCGCCTTAACTTTTTTATCACCGAACTACTCCTCGACCTTGCGGACGATGTAGTAGAGATCGAAACAACCATCGGCAACGGGTGCTATGCGGTAGTCGTCCATCGCAATATCGGTCGTCAGTTTGCGGTTGCGAGCCAGCAAGAATCTACGATTCAGTCGGTTCAAAATATCATACGGAATCTTCAACATCCAACGTGGCAGGCGGTGTTGCAAATCGAGAAAATCGAGTTTTGCAATGCGACGCACGCTCGCACGATTCTTCTCATAATACTTCATCACCTTCTCGTTACCAAACACTCCACAACGCTTAATATCAGCAAAATAGTTACCCAGCAGGCGATCAAACTCATCAATCTGATACTCGCGCACGTGCCACGGATTGCGCGTCAGCGACATCGCTGCATTGGGCGTCGAAACTATAAAAATACCGTTAGGTTTCAACACTCGATATACCTCAGCCACAAAATCGACATCATCCTTAATATGCTCGATCACCTGGAACGAGATCACGCAGTCGAAGCTATTGGCAGGAAAATCAATCGGCGGAACGGTCATCTGCTGAAACTCGACATTGTCAATATCCGAAGTATCAATCTTGGTCTCGAACTTGTCGATTGTCATAAATCGTGTAGCCGACGGCGCGATCACATCAATACCGTAGCCACTACCCGTTCCAATTTCGAGCACCGTACCACTGACCAACTCCGCCGCACGATGGTAGGCCAGCAGCGAGCGCTG
>JAZOMS010000072.1:0-2777 GCA_045654145.1 Alistipes sp.
TAGGTTGCATACGCGTTACGCACCCGTGCGCCGGTCGCCAACAAATTGTGCAAGCACAATCCTTGCTGCCCCTCGACTTGCATGTGTTAAGCCTGCCGCTAGCGTTCATCCTGAGCCAGGATCAAACTCTCCATTGTAAAAGAAAATTTAAATATCATAGCTCAATCTCAAAGGTATTGCTTTGAAATACTCTCCGAAGAGAGTGTCAAAACTTAGCTGCTCAATATCTTCAAAGAACGTTGTTCTATCTATTAAAAAGAACTTCCAAAATTAGTCGCCTTTTCAGGCGCCCCTCGAAACATTCGGAAAGGGACTGCAAAGGTATGAACTCTTTTTTAATCCACCAAATTTTTCGAGAACTTTTTTCGAAAAAACTTTCTGTTAAGAACTCTGCAACCGTGTTTGCTTCTCGATTGCGGGTGCAAAGATAAGGCATTTGATTTCAATCTTCCAAACAATTTTTAAACTTTTTTCAAAATATTTTTGTCCCGATTTTCCATCGATTTGAACATCAACGACTTAGCAACAAAACTTTTTGGGGTAAATTTTCGCCCAAATTGGCCACTGAGGGGATATTTGGGGACTTTTTCGGCGGTTTTGCACGGATAAAGTTCATCAAAAAAGCTCATTTTCGAGAAAAGTTTGCAACTATTACAAATATTATTATTATCTTTGTAAAGTGTTCGCTTATAAAAAAGGACAAGGAAATGATGAAATTGCGCTATATATTATATATAGGTATGGTTTTGGCGATGGCAGCTTGTGCCCCGACCACCCCAAAAAACACTCCCAACTTGGAGCACGGCGACCTGCTTTTTCAGGTTTTCAAGCCGAGCGACTTTGCCGATGCGGTCGAAGGTGTGGCTGTCGGCAATGACGGCATCAGCTATTCTCACGTGGGATTGCTTTCGATCAACGAGCACGACACGACGGTAATCGAGGCTGTATTCAAGGGCGTGCGCGAGGTTACGCTCGACCACTACCTCGGTAACTCGGACACCATCGGCGGTCGCCCCATAGTAACCGTTGCGCGCGTCAAGCCTGAGTTCCGCCACCTGCGCAAGGCGGCTGTGGAGCGCGCGCGTGAATATATCGGTTGCTCATACGATTTTGTGTTCAGCCCCGTGAACGACTCGATCTATTGCAGCGAACTGGTTGCGCTGGCATACCTCGACGAGGATGGACGTTCGATCTTCTCGACCGTGCCGATGTCGTTCCGCAATATGCAGACGGACGAGATCGACTCGACCTGGATCAAGCATTTCGCCGAGTATGGCGCCGAAGTTCCCGAAGGCGTAGCAGGTACTAACCCCTCGCAAATGTCGTGCGACGAGGTGATCGAAGAGGTTTATCGATTCTTCTAAGCCCCATTACCCCACTCTCAGCCGCCCCAAAACGCCCCAAATTGAAATATTTTGGGGCGAAAAGTGTGTGTTTGAGAAAAAAGCATTATCTTTGCACGCTATGTTTAACTAATTTAACTGTTTACTAAAATGCCCAAAATGAAAACTAATGCCGCGGCGAAGAAGAGATTTACCTTCACCGGCACAGGTAAGATCAAGCGTCAGCACGCTTATCACAGTCATATCCTGACCAAAAAGACTACAAAACAAAAGCGCAACTTGTGCTATTCGAGCACCGTTTCGGCTGCCGACGAGCCCAAGATCAAGAAGCTGTTGGTTAAGTAATTAAGTAACGCTTCACTAACTTATTTTATTAATCAAAGAGCAAATCAGCCCCGAAGAACGTGAGAGAATCACGTCGCTGACAGCTCGTAAAACTTTTCACACACTATGCCAAGATCAGTAAATGCTGTTGCATCAAGAGCAAGAAGAAAGAAGGTTTTAAAACTTGCCAAGGGTAACTTTGGTTCAAGGGGAAACGTATGGACGGTTGCCAAAAACACCGTTGAAAAAGGTTTGCAGTATGCTTACGCACACCGCCAGATCAAGAAGAGAACATTCCGCAGCTTGTGGATCCAGCGTATCAACGCTGCTGCACGCGCTAACGGTTTGACCTATTCGCAGTTTATGGGTAAGCTCAACAAGGCAGGTATCGCTTTGAATCGTAAGGTTCTGGCTGACCTGGCTATGAACAACCCCGAGGCATTCCAGCAGATTGTTAATACAGTTAAATAAGCCGCTTTCGGTCGCGTGAGCGAACAAAGCAAACGAAAGGCGTTCGAACAACTCGAACGCCTTTCTTATTTCATCGTGGTGTAGGCCGGGAGGCTATGCACCTCCCGCATACGCCGAAACCTATTTTGCACTGAAACCCGTAGGCAGGCCACCAGCACTTACAGGCAGAACACCCTCAGCATCGATCGCACCCGAAAGCACCTTGCCCACTGCATTCATATTCTGCGCAACCGAACTATAACCGATCACGATACCGTCGAATGCCTTCATATCAATCTGATCGAGCACGTAAGGGTTATTCATCACAGCCAAAATCACCTTCTGCTGACGAGCCCACTCCGACAAGAAGCCATAGATCTCTTCGGGCTTCATATTCGAGTAAGAGTTGAAATCGTTCTTCGGAGCACGCAGCTCGGGCAGATAGACCACCGCATACTCAGCACCTGCAACCGATGCCTTTGCACCATCGAGCGATGCCAGCGACATACGCTTGTCGAGCACAACCTCCTTAGCACGACCCGACTTGATCAACTCAGCAAGCGAGCCCTCGCCCTTCAACGCAACGCTCGGGCGCTTAGCCATCGTTACCGATGCATCGCAAATCTCCTGAATCAGGTCGATTACCTCCTTGGTTTCGGT
>JAZOMS010000073.1:0-2530 GCA_045654145.1 Alistipes sp.
TTGATGGCCTCCTCGGGCGAAGTCAGCCCTCCCGCCTTACGGGTTTTGACCTCCACAAAGTGTATTCGGTCGAAGCAGGTTGCAACGATATCCAACTCGTAGCGTCCACTGCGCCAATTGCGAAAAAGTATCTCGTAGCCGTTCGCTCTGAGCCACTCGGCTGCGGCCTCCTCGCCCGCCATACCTATATTATATTTACTATTCATTGCTCTCGGAGTTGAGCTTGGAGAGGTTACACGCGGCAGTGTTATAAGAACGACTCATCGCGTGTAACCCTTTGGACTGTTGTCTTACATCAAGAATGACAGATCGTCGCCGGCATTCACCTCGTAAATCTCGATGCCTTTCTTGAAGATGCGCATCGGACGGCTGCCGATCAACTCCATCTTCTCGCCCTCGACACGCAACATACAACCCTCGCGCAGACCTACAACGTAGCGACGCGGATTGGCCTCGATATACTCCAAGATGCGCTGCTCGCGAGTCTCGCCAGCGTGGCCTTCGGGGTTGGCATCGAGGTAGTGGGGGTTGATTTGGAAACGCACAGCGCCGATCGCCTTGAATGATTCGGGCTCGACGATGGGCATATCGTTTGTGGTGCAGATCGTGGGGCAGGTTACGTTGCTACCTGCGCTCCAACCGACGTAGGGAGTGCCTTTGGCGATCTTGTTCTTGATAGCCGTCATCAGACCCTGCTGCTGCATTTTGCGAGTCAGCGCAAAGGTGTTGCCGCCACCCACGCAGATTGCCTGAGCCTCGCGGATCATCTTTGCGGGGTTCTTCGAGCGGTGTACCGAGCGAACACGAATGCCAAGCTCGTCGAATCGCTTTTGAACCTTAGTCTCGTACTCAGCATACGAGAATGTAACAGCTGCGTAGGGTACGAATACGATCTCGGTGATGCCCTTCAAGAAGTCGCCAATCTGGGGCATAGGGTATTGCAGGTAGGGTTCGCCTGCGTTGGTTGAGTTGCTAATTAAAAGTAATCGCATAGTTATTGATGTTTTAGAATTAGTTTTTCGATCTGTTCGGGATAGTGACGATATTCGAGCGCGTGAATCTTCGCTTCGAGCGTCTGCGGGGTGTCGTCGGGCAGCACCTCGCACTCAAATTGGGCGAGGATCGAGCCTTGATCGTAGTGCTCGTCGACAAGGTGGATTGTGATACCACTACGTTTGCACCCTGCTGCGATCACCGCCTCGTGCACGTGGTGACCGAACATTCCGCGACCGCCAAATTGGGGCAAAAGCGAGGGGTGAACATTGACGATTCGACCGCGATAAGCCTCGATAATTTCGCTCGGAAGGAGCAACAGCCAGCCCGCCAAAACGATCCACTCGATTTTTCGAGCGTGCAGTTCGGCGAGTAGGGTTTCGGGTGAGGCGAGGTCGGTTTTGGTAAAAATGACCGATTCGACGCCGAGGCTCTTAGCGTGGTCCAAAACGCCCGCAGAGGCGCGTGAGGCTACGACTAAACGCACCGAAATCTCCTCAGATTGTTCGAATTTTCGGGTAATTTGTACCATATTGGAACCCTTTCCCGAGGCGAAAATAGCGATATTGTTCATTATCAGTTGTTTACGTAGAAAATGAAGGAAAAACCTGCAAATTTCTTCAATGATTTGTCAAAAGTAATAAAAAAAGTGTTACTTTTGCGCAAAATTCATTATTTGAATTGAAGAAAAATTACAGTTTAAATATTGTTTAACTAAAAATTGAAAGTTATGTCAGAAGTTGCAAACAAAGTTGTCGAGATTATCGTTGATAAGCTTGGCGTTAAGGCTGAGGAGGTAGTACCCGAAGCAAGCTTTACCAACCACCTCGGTGCTGATTCGCTCGATACCGTTGAGCTCATTATGGAGTTCGAGAAGGCATTCGACATTCAGATTCCCGATGAGGACGCTGAGAAGATCGCTACCGTTGGTGACGCTATCTCGTACATCGAGGAGAAGAAGAACTAATTCTCGGATCGCGACAATTTAACAACACACGGTTTCGTACACGACCACGCTCCCGCGTTAGGAGAGCATAGTTTTAACCTTAAACCAAAAATTATGGCAAGAAGAGTAGTTGTTACAGGCATTGGCACTATTAACCCGTTGGGTCATAATATTGAAGAATATTTTACTAATCTCGAAAACGGTGTTAGCGGTGCAGCTCCGATTACTCGATTCGACGCGGAAAAATTTAAAACGAGGTTTGCGTGCGAGGTCAAAGACTACGATTATACCAAGTACTTCGATCGTAAAGAGGTTCGCCTCTACGATCTCTATACCCAGTTCGCGCTGATCGCTGCCGAGCAGGCGGTTGTCGATGCAGGTATCGATCTGGACACGATCAACAAAGAGAATGTCGGCGTAATTTGGGGCTCGGGTATCGGTGGTCTTGAAACTTTCTTCCAAGAAGTGAAGGGCTTTGTCGAGGGCGGTAACACCCCTCGATTCAGCCCTTTCTTTATTCCTAAGATGATTGCCGATATCAGCGCAGGTCACATCGCAATGAAATATGGCTTTATGGGTCCCAACTACTGC
>JAZOMS010000074.1:0-3822 GCA_045654145.1 Alistipes sp.
AGAAAGATCTGCTGATCGACTGCCAGGGTAACTGGGGTAACATTTTGACGGGTGACGCTGCAGCGGCTCCGCGATATATCGAGGCGCGATTGTCGAAATTTGCACTCGACGTGGTGTTTAACCCGAAGACTACGGAGTGGATGGCATCGTACGACGGTCGTAATCAAGAGCCTGTGACTCTGCCCGTTAAGTTCCCGTTGCTGTTGGCGCAGGGCGTGGAGGGTATCGCCGTAGGTTTGGCATCGAAGATCCTGCCCCACAACTTCAACGAGTTGATTGATGCCTGCGTGGCTCACTTGCAGGGCGAGGAATTCACACTCTACCCCGACTTCCCGACGGGAGGTTTGGTCGATTGCTCGCGCTACAATGACGGTCTGCGTGGCGGTGCGGTGAAGATTCGAGCACGTATCTCGAAGATCGACAAGCGCACGTTGGCTATCACCGAGATTCCGTTTACAACTACAACCGAAAGTATCAAGGAGTCGATCGTCAAAGCTAACGAAAAGGGCAAGATCAAGATCCGCAAGGTGGAAGATAACACCGCGCAGAAGGTCGAGATCATCGTTCACGTTGCGCCCGACGAGTCGACCGACAAGACCATCGACGCACTCTACGCATTCACCGATTGCGAGGTGTCGATCTCGCCAAATGCGTGTGTAATCTATGAGGATAAGCCACATTTCTTGGGTGTTAGCGAGATCCTGCGTCGTTCGGCCGAGTATACCAAAGCGTTGCTGAAGCAGGAGTTGGAGATCAAACTCGACGAACTGAACGCTCAATGGCACTCTACCTCGCTCGAAAAGATCTTTATCGAAAACAAACTCTATCAGTTGATCGAGGGTTGTCGCTCACGCGAGGAGGCTTACGAGGCTGTTGATAAGGGTTTGGAGCCCTTCAAGAAGCTATTGCAGCGCGAGGTTACGCACGATGATGTAGTGAAACTGACTCAGCTGCAATTCATTCGCATTTCGAAATACGATTCGACAAAGGCAGATGAACTCATTCGTGGCATCGAAGAGGATATACGCAAGGTTAAGCACGACTTGAAACATCTGGTCGAGTATGCCGTTGCCTACTACACTCGCATCAAGGAGAAGTATGGCAAGGGGCGCGACCGTCGTAGCGAGTTGCGTGAGTTCGATTCGATCGAGGCGGCAAAGGTTGTTGTGGCAAATGCCAAGCTCTATGTTAATCGTGCTGAGGGATTCTTTGGCATTGGCAACTCGATGCGCAAGGACGAATTTGTATGCGACTGCTCGGATTTGGACGAGGTACTGGTAATGACCAAAGATGGTCGCTACAAGGTTACCAAAATTCAAGACAAGGATTTCTTCGATAAGAACATATATTATATAGGTATATTCAAGCGCAACGACGAGCGCACGATTTACAACATTTTGTATCGCGACGGTAAGGCGGGTGCGATAATGATGAAACGCTGTGCGATCAAGGGCGTTACACGCGACAAGATTTATGACATAACGAAGGGCACCCCCAAGAGCGAGGTGATTTATATGACGGTCAATCCCAATGGTGAGGCAGAGGTTTTGAAGGTTTACTTCAAGCCCCGTCCGCGATTGAAGCGTGCAATTGTCGATTTGGATTTCTCGACTTTGGCTATCAAGGGTCGCCAAAGTCAAGGTAATCTGTTCTCACGCTACGGCATACACAAGATCGTGATGAAGGAGCGTGGCACATCAACTCTCGGCGGACAGAATATCTATTTCGATGAGGACATTATGCGACTCAATGCCGACGGTCGAGGTCGATTACTCGGTGAGTTCAGCGGCGACGATCGCATTATAGTAATGACTGCCAAAAACTTATACTACCCGACAGGTTTCGATCTGGGACACCATTTCCCAGAGGATCTGCTCAGCGTCGAGAAGTTCGATTCGGCACGCACCTACTCGGTAGTCTATTTCGACAAGGTGGCTGGTTACTTCTACCTCAAACGTTTCAATGCCGAGTCGGGCGACAAGACTCAATACTTCCTCGACGAGGAGGGCACAATGCAACTCATCACAATCTCGACCGATGAACGTCCTCGCTTGGAAATTACCTACAAGGGAGCACAGGCATCACGCCCTGCTGATGTGGTCGCCGTGGCCGACTTTATCGGCATCAAGAGCCATCGCGCTAAGGGCAAGCGATTGTCAACATACGATGTTGATACTCTGACCTTTATTGAACCGGAGGAGATTCCCGTAGAGGAGCAGCCTGCACAGCCCGCTATGGTTGAGCCGATTGCTATGACAACGGACGAAGATGTTGATTTCGAGATTGTTCGCAATGCTCCTGACGAGGAGATGGATGGCAGTGGCGAGCAGTTGAATTTGTTCTAAAACGCAGGCAACGATGAAACTGTTTCTGATCGGGTATATGGGTTGTGGTAAGAGTTCGCTTGGACGACGATTAGCACGGCGTTTGGAGATCGATTTCGTCGATATGGACAAGGCGATCGAAGCCGAAGCCAAGATGACCATTCCCCAGATATTTGCGACCGAGGGCGAGGAGGCATTTCGTGAGCGTGAGCGTGAGATGATCACAAAACTTGGCTCAGCAGAGGGAGATCGAATCATCGCTACGGGTGGTGGCGCACCCTGTCGAGAAGGCAATTTAGAGCTATTAAATTCGTTTGGATCAACGATTTATCTCAAATTGCCTCCCGAAATACTCGTTACTCGTTTGTGCCGACACAAGGAGAAACGACCATTGATTGCGGGTAAAAGCGACGAGGAGGTTGCCGAATTTGTAAGCCGTTCGCTTACTGAGCGTGAGCTATACTATCAGCGTGCCTCGATCGTGATCGATTGCGCAGGTCGTAGTGATGATTACATTGTGGATCACCTTTACAACTTTATGAGATATAATAAGTAAAACAAAATAAAACAAAAGGTTATGGTTCTGTTTTTTGCACAAGATGACAAAATCTACGCTGTGGATAGTTGCGTAGAGTTCGATCAATCGGCTATCGAAAAATTGGAGTGGCTCTTCTCGGGCGCAAAGCTCGTAGAGGGCAAGCGTATTGACGGGAAGTTCGTCGGTCCACGCCGCGAAATGATCACCCCGTGGAGTACCAACGCTGTGGAGATCACCCAAAATATGGGCTTGGAGGGTATCCGTCGCATCGAGGAGTTCGTTGCCGAGGGCGAGAACACCCCATTCGATCCGATGTTGAATCGCCGCTATAAGGCTCTGGATCAGTCGATTTACGTTATTAATAAAGAGCCTGAAAAGATCGTCTATATCGACGACATCGAAAGCTACAACCAAGCCGAAGGTTTGGCACTGAGCGAGGAGGAGATCGCATACCTCAAAGAGGTGAGCGAGAAGATGGGACGCCCGCTGACCGATAGCGAGGTGTTCGGTTTCTCGCAGGTCAATTCGGAGCACTGCCGCCACAAGATCTTCGGTGGTACGTTTGTGATCGACGGCGAGGAGAAGCCATCGTCGCTGTTCAACCTAATCAAGCATACGACCAAGACCAATCCCAACCGCGTAACATCGGCATACAAGGACAACTGCGCATTCTTGCAGGGTCCCGTTGTTGAGCAGTTCGCCCCCGAACGCCACGATGTACCTGACTACTTTGCAGTTAAGGATTTCGAGAGCGTGATCTCGATCAAGGCCGAAACACATAACTTCCCCACCACCGTCGAGCCTTTCAATGGTGCAGCAACGGGTACGGGTGGCGAGATCCGCGACCGTATCGCTGGTGGCAAGGGCGCATTCCCCGTGGCAGGCACGGCTGTCTATATGACCGCTTATCCTCGCTTGGACGATTCACACTCGTGGGAGGCACAGATGCCCCCGCGCAAG
>JAZOMS010000075.1:0-4994 GCA_045654145.1 Alistipes sp.
AAACCCTTGATGCCCGGCGTGTCGATCACCGCACCGCCCGACGGCAGAGGATACATCTGCGAGAAGGTGGTGGTGTGCTTACCCTTCTGGTGAGCCTCCGAGATCTCGCCCGTGCGGATGTCAATTGACGGCTCGATCGCACCGACCAGAGTCGATTTACCCACACCCGAATTGCCAGAGATGAGAGTTGTTCGTCCCGACAGGAGCTGTCGCACCTCATCGACACCCTCGCCCGATGTAGCCGAGCACTCGATAATGCGGTAGCCGGCAAGCGAGTATATATGTTTGAACGCAGCGAGCATTTCAGGTTCTGTACGCGCCAAGTCGATCTTATTCAGCACAATAGTTGCAGGTACGCGATAGGCCTCACACGTAACCAAAAAGCGGTCGATAAACTCCACATTGGTCGTGGGAGAAAAGAGCGTTGCAACCAACATCGCCTGATCTATATTAGCCGCAATGATATGCGACTCCTTCGACAGATTCGACGCACGACGGATGATATAGTTACGGCGTGGAGCTATCTCCTCGATCAGCCAACCACCCGTCTGGTCGCACTCACACTCTACACGGTCGCCCACCACAACGGGCGAGGTCGAGCGCACACCTTTCAGGCGCAGACGACCACGAACACGACAACGCAACTGCTCGCCCCCATCGCTCAACACGTCGTACCAGCTACCCGTGGCACGCACCACAACTCCCTCGACTCTATTCATCTGCACCGTCGTTAATTGTTTTATTATCAGACTCCTCCACTGCTTTTGCTCTCATCGTTTTCAGCTGTTCACGCACGTGGTCAAACAGTGGGAAGATCTTGGTAGAGAGATCGCGCAAAGGCATATATCCGCGCGAGGTTTCTATTCGTTCCTTGCTGATCAGCACATTGTTGACATTCACCGCATCGATAGCCGAGATGATCAGGCTCACGACTATGGCCGTCTTCAACACCGACACCGCCGAGCCCAACATCGCATCGAAGATTCCCAATCCCGACATACGAAACACACCTCGCAACAGGCGGCTGCCGATGGCGATCACTACGATCGTAACCAGCAACACCGTGATGAATCCCGCCAACGAGGCCTCGGCTCCGTGCATACCAAACCAAGCTCCCACCTGAGCAGCCTGACGAAATGCCAACCAAACGCCCACGACCAAGCCCACGACGCCACCAATCTGCACCAACAATCCGTCGCGCGCACCAGCATAGAGAGCCCACGCGGCGATGATCAACAGTATGATATCTATAATATTCATCCTCAAAAATGGTTTACTTATTGTTGTTTTGAGCACGAATTTAGCATTTTTTTTCGTTTATTCGTATATTTGTTGTGCAAAAAGAATTACTATGAAACGCTATATACTTGTCTTACTGACACTTATCCTCTCTCTCGAAATTTCGGCACGAGAGGTCTATACTCTCAATACAGGCTGGCGATTCTTCTATGGCGATGCCGTGAGCAGCGATCTGGCTCGTCAAGTTACGTTGCCCCACATCTGGAATCCCGATGGCAACCAGCACCACTCGCTGGGCAACTATATGCGCTCGATCGATGTGCCCTCGGAGTGGCAGGGACGACGTATCTTTATCAGATTCTATGGCGCTGCATCGGTGGCCGATCTATCGGTGAATAGTCGCTATGTGGGTACGCATCGTGGTGCAGGTACAGCCTTCACGTTTGAGATTACCGACTGCCTTCGATATGGTCTGCCCAACTCGATCCGCGTGAGAGTTGACAATGCCCAGCGTGGTGATCTGTTTCCGTTAGCGCAGGAGGAGAACCGCTATGGCGGTCTGCACCGTGGGGTGGAACTGATTGTTACCGATCGTGTGGCCATTTCGCCACTGCATTACTCGACTGACGGAGTGTTCGTTACCCCCGAAAAGATCAGTTCAGAGAGCGTCGAAGGCAAGGTTACGGTACACTTGACCTCTGATCGCCGCGATCGCACGGCCAACATCCAAATGGCCATTCTCTCGCCCGATCGCGACACGGTCTTCATCAATGACATCCGCACCAAAATCGATGGCAAGAGCGACAAAGCGACTCTCAACATCCCGTTCAATATCTCAGCACCTCGATTGTGGTGTGCCGAGGCTGGCGAGCAACCCATATACACAGTTGTGGCGAAACTTTCGGCAGGAGCAATGACCGACTCAGTGGCCGTAAAGACGGGTTTCCGTTCGATCTCAATTGGCAGCGACCACCTGTTGCGCATCAACAACCGCGCGAGCCGTATTCGTGGTGTGGCGATGTACACAGACCGTGCTGGTGTCGGCTCGGCTCTGCTGCCCGAACATATCGACGAGGATATGGCGCTGATCGATGAGATCGGTGCAAATATGATCCGTATGGTAACCCATCCCGCTCCGGCAGCCTACTTCGACGAGTGCGACCGCCGTGGCATTGGCATTTGGTGCGACATTCCGCTGGTCAATTCGCCCTTCTTGGCCGATGTACCCTACACCACCTCGCCTGAGCTGGCCGAGAATGGACGCGAACAACTGCGCGAGATCATCGCCCAATACTACAACCGTCCGTCGGTGATGCTGTGGGGAGTATTTTCGAAATTGGTCGTTCCGGGTGATGATCCCCGACCCTATATCCGCGAGCTCAACTCGCTGATCAAACAGCTCGACCCATCACGTCCGACCGTGGCTGTGAGCAACCAAGATGGCGACATCAACTTCATCACCGATCTGATCGTATGGCACCAAACGCTGGGCTGGCAAACAGGTGATGTTCAAGATGTTCAGGTATGGAAGGAGCAACTGCGCGAGGGTTGGAGCAACCTGCGTTCGGGTCTGACCTACTCGGCTGGTGGCTCACCTCAACACCAAGACAGCCTCACGGTGCGTCCACGCTTAGACCGCAATTGGCATCCTGAACGCTGGCAGACGATCTTTCACGAGAGCTATATGCGTTCGGCAGGTAACGATCCTCTGTTTTGGGGCATTGTGGCGGGCAATATATTCGACTTCGGTTCGGCACGTACGGCACACATTGATGGTAGCACGGTGAACGACCACGGAGTGGTCAGCTACGACCGCTCGATACGTAAGGATGCATTCTACGTCTATAAGGCTGCGTGGGATCGACACGACCCATTTGTTCACATAGCTGAGAAACGCTGGTCGCTACGCGAGAATCCCGAGCAGACCATACGTGCCTACTCGAACCAACAGCAGCTCGAACTGATCGTCAATGGGGTATCGTGCGGAATGATGGAATCAACCGACGGCATTTTCATCTGGGACAAGGTACTGCTGCGCGAAGGGACAAACAGCATCGAGGCTGTCGTGCCTGACAGCCCCTACTCGGATCGTTCAACGATTACCGTAGGCAAGACCTTAAAATAGTCGTTGCCGCAGGACCTTCGCAGAAGAGCAGATCGAGAATCGAAAGATTCGGAGCAAAGGGAGCTCGATCGGCAAAGACCTGACAATAGGGTTGGGGTGCGAAACGCTCGTCCGCCATTGCCAAACGGGGCTTGGGCGAGAAGGCACCTCGCAGGTCGTAATCGAACGTCGCCGTAGCCTCGGCATTGAGCCATCGTTCGCTGATATTCAGTTCCTTACTAACACCCAACGCACGCATTGCCGTACGGCATAGATCGGCATTCCAATCCACCAGAAAATCGTATCGACGCTCAAAAAACGGAGCAAACTCCTCGCCATAGAAGTCGAAATAGGGCGACGACTTGTATGCCGAGAGGATCGACACCCAATGTTGGTGCTGCCAGCGTTTCGAATAGTCGATACGCACGTCGCGCATCTTCATTCGCGGGCGGTTGGCATTGGCCACCTGCACCGTGAGGGGCATCAATCCATTGGCCGCCGCAATCACCGTTCGGTTGCGGTAGCTCTGTTTGAGGTAGTATTCGTCGATGTCGATCACGCAATCGTCCACCAACAAGTGCGCAAACCACTGAACATTACCCAAATAGGTCAGCGGTAGTATCGTGCGATTACTCATCTTTCTATTCGTTTTGAGCGGGTTCAACCCAACGTCCATCAGCCTTAATCAACGCAATCAGTCGATCAAGAGCCTCAGCCTGAGGTATATTGCGCTCGACAATCTCGCGACCACGATAGAGCGTAATGCGTTCGGGTGCCGCACCCACATATCCATAATCGGCATCTGCCATCTCACCCGGACCATTCACAATGCAACCCATAACGCCAATCTTCAAATCCTTCAAATGCGACGTGGCTGCCTTGATCTCCGCCAGCGTCGACTGCAAGTCGTAGAGCGTGCGACCACACGACGGACAAGCGATATATTCGGTACGCGAGAAACGCACACGCGCCGCCTGCATAATCATCAGCTCCAACTCCTTGATCTGTGCCTTCGAGAATTGCGGTGCGTCGATCCAAATGCCGTCAGCCAAACCATCGAGCAACATCACTCCCATATCTGCCGCAGCTTTGACGGCTAAGGTTTCGAAATCCTCGTCGTCATACTTGCGATGGATAACTACGGGCGTATCGTCCTCAATGTCCAAAATTGCCGAACGCCACTCGGCTACGGGATTTGCCGAAACGGCGTCTGCCACCAAAATATCCAACTCATTATCACCTAATTCCGAGTGAGTTACAGGCACCTGCTCGCCACCTACGCACCCAACACGACGTGTCGCACGGCGGCGATATTCGTAGGGCGAGAATCGCTCCTCGGCAACCTCAAACTCACCCTCGCGGCTGGCGAAATAGTCAGCCAACATCTTGGCTACGGGGATCTCATTTTCGGGGTCTTCGGTCAGCGACACACGGATCGTATCGCCAATACCGTCTGCGAGTAGCGCACCGATACCTACGGCACTCTTCACGCGTCCCTCGATACCGTCGCCCGCCTCGGTAACGCCCAGATGAAGCGGATCCTCCATACCCTCCTCGCGCATAGCCGCCACCAGCAGTCGATAGGCATAGACCATCACGCGCGTATTGCTCGACTTCATCGAAACGACTACCTGATCGAAGCCCTCCGAGC
>JAZOMS010000076.1:0-7566 GCA_045654145.1 Alistipes sp.
ATTATCGGTTTCTATTGGTTATCATTAAGTTAGCCATCAAATAGGTCGCATAACGACACAATTTAACAATTCAAATATACGACATTTTCACCAAATATCAATGAGTTCTGCAACATAAATTAAATAAATATTAAAATATTATGAATTTTCTATAAAATTGACTATATTTGTCGTTCGAAAGAAATTAAAATCAAAACAATAACTAACTAAACAAACCTTGCAATTATGTACATTATTGCTGACAGCGGCTCGACCAAAACCCAATGGTGCGTAGTGGACGCACAGGGTGTCGCTACTTCTTACTACACCTCTGGCATCAACGCCGTGATGATGACCAGCGACTCGATCAAAGCAGTCCTCACCGAAGAATACACCGGTCCCAAAGAGGGTATCGAGGCTGTATATTTCTATGGCGCAGGTTGCGGTCCAGCTTTCCCCACTGCTACCGCTACTCTGGCTGAGGTAGTTAATGAATTCTTCGGTTGCGCTAAGCTCGAAGCTACCAGCGACCTCGTTGCATCGGCTCGCGCCGTATGTGGCCACGAGGCAGGTATCGCCTGCATCCTCGGTACGGGTGCCAACTCGTGCTACTACGACGGTAAGGAGATCGTGAAGAACGTTCGCCCCCTCGGTTTCATCTTGGGCGACGAAGGTAGTGGCGCAGTGATGGGTAAGAAGCTGCTTGCTGACGTACTCAAAGGTCTTTTCCCCGAAGATCTGACCAAACTCTTCTACGAGGACTACCCCTACGAGTATATCGACTTCATCAACAACGTTTACAACAAACCCCGCCCTCAGCCTAACCGCTTTATGGCAAGTATGACCCGCTTCCTCTCGAAGCACATTGATCGTCCCGAGTGCGTTAAGATCGTTGAGCAGTCGTTCACCGAGTTCGTTGAGCGCAACATCTTGCAGTATGAGCAGGCTAAGGAGTGCCCCATCTCGTTCGTAGGTAGCATCGCTTACTACTTCCGTCCGCAGTTGGAGAAGGTGCTGAATGCCTATGGTTTGAAGATCGGCAACATCTCGCAGGTTCCGATGGATGGTCTGGTCGAGTACCACAAAAATGCTCAATAATCAATCAAAAAAAACAATAGAACAAAACTATGGCAGAATTTATCAAAGTTACCGAGCAGTCGTCGCTCTATGACAACTTGGAGCAGATGAGCGTTACCGACCTGCTCACCAACCTCAACAACGAGGACCAGAAAGTGGCTATTGCCGTTCGTGAGTCAATCCCCGTAATGGCCGCTTTGGTCGAGAAGATCGTCGAGCGTATGGAGAAGGGCGGTCGCGTATTCTACATCGGTGCAGGTACCAGCGGTCGTCTGGGCGTGCTCGATGCATCGGAGCTGCCTCCCACCTACGGTGTTTCGCCCGATCTGGTTATCGGTCTGATCGCTGGTGGCGACAAGGCTCTGCGTAGCGCAGTTGAGTCGGCTGAGGACGATGCTCACAAGGCGTGGAACGAGTTGAAGGAGTTCGACGTGAACGAGCTCGACACTCTGATCGGTATCGCTGCTTCGGGTACTACTCCCTACGTTATCGGAGGTCTGCGCGACGCACGCGAGAATGGTCTGTTGACCGGTTCGATCACCTGCAACCCTGGTTCGCCCGTGGCTGCTGAGGCTGAGTACGCTATGGAGGCTGTTGTTGGTCCCGAGTTCGTAACCGGTTCGACCCGTATGAAGTCAGGTACTGCTCAGAAGCTGATGCTCAATATGTTGAGCACCTCGATTATGATCCGTATGGGTCGTGTCAAGGGTAACCGTATGGTCAATATGCAGCTCACCAACGCTAAGTTGTGGGATCGCGGTACTCGTATGATTATGAACTCGACTGACCTGTCGTATGACGATGCTCGCGCATTGCTCGAAAAGCACGGCTCGGTGAAGGAGGCTCTGGCTGCTTACAACGCTGGCAAGTAATCCTATTCGAGAAATTCGATAAAAGGTCGCACCACGCGGGTGCGACCTTTTTTTGATTCAACATACTGTTTACGTTAGCAATGATTAATCTTTCAAATGCTCCTATTTATCAAATTATGATCTATCGGGCAACTCTTTCAATGCCGACCTTATACCTTCAAGATCGCTAAAAATAATTTTAGAACGGATAGCCGACACCAAAGTTCAGTGCCGTATTCTTCCAGCGGAAGTTGTGAATCCAACGCTCGCCCATCGGTTGGTTGGGATCGTAGAGGCGGATACCCCAGTCGAAACGCAGAACCGCAAACGAGATGTCGAGGCGAATACCTAAACCCGTATTGAAACCTATGTTCTTATAGAAATCATTGAATCGAAACACCGCCCCTTCGGAGTACTCGCGCCCCTTCTGTCCAATCATATAGACGTTACCCGCATCGAAGAACAGCGCACCATTGAACATACTCCAAATCGGGAAGCGGAATTCGAGATTTGCCTCAATCTTCATATTACCCACTTGACTCGGATAGATACGCTGCTCATCAGTAATCTCGACACCACCTGGTCCGAGTGTTCGTGCTGCCCAACCTCGCATCGAGTTGCTACCGCCGGCATAGAACAGACGGTCGATCGGAATTTCGGTCGAATTACCATAGGCCAAACCCGCTCCGGCATAGAGGCGATAGGCAAGAGCAGTCTTGACACCAAGCACCTCCTTGCGACTGAACGAAAGGTCTGTTCGGAAGTATTGCGAATAGCGAATGCCGAAGACATTATAGTGATCGCGATTGGGTTCGGGCTTGGACAGCAGGTGCGACAGCGCACCAACGAGGTTACCAGCCGTTTCCCAATTAAAGCGAATATTGGTCGCATTGCCGTTGATATTTCGGATCTGATTATTAAATACATACGAACCCGAAATACCCGCTATCAGCTGTTGCGAGTAGCTATTGCGCAGATAGGGATTTTGCAGACGATCGAGAAACTCAGGGTCGATATACCCCACCTTAATGAGTGTCAGATCGATCGGACGCAGGGCGTAGTTCGAGTAGCGACCGTTACCCCACGTGTAACTCCACGAGGCACTCGACAGCACTCGCTGGTAGTAGGGACGATCCTGCGAATTGATCGACAACTCAACCTTGGTGCGTGGATTGGCTATCGAGGTCGAACGACGAAGATCGAAGGGCACAATAAATCGCGGGAACGACAGCGAAGCCGATCCTCCGATCTCGAAGGCTCGTTTGCGCTTGGCCTCGGCTCCTTTCAGAAACTCATAACCGAGCGAGAACGACACATCGAGCAGCTCCATTCCACGGAAGATGTTGTGGTTCTGATAACCTACCGTACCTCGCAGACCGTAGAAACTCGACGTGGTCGAACCCTCCAATTCAACCTTATAGCTCTGAGGCAGAGCGGGAGTGCAAAATATATTACAGTTGAGATAACCCTCCTTGGTCGAAAGCAGTTGATTAGCCCCCTTCGCCCCCACGCCTACGAACGAGACTTCGGTCGAGGTTGTATCCTCCTCGAATTGGATATTTGCACTTCGGTAGTAACCTACACGCATAATCTGGTCGTATGTATCTTGGATACCCTGTGCGTTGAACAGATGGTTGGGAAAGAGGTCGATCGTCTGTCGCAGCACCTTCGGGCGCACCTTCAACTTATCATCATAGATAATATTCAGACCGCGATACTCGATCGTATCCAGACGCTGCATAAAACTGCTATCACTACGAGCTACCGTCGGATCGTAATTCGAGAATAGGTTGACATTGCGCAGTCGATAGACCGTATTATTATCCATAATCGGCTGACCGCTATCACTATACCCCGTCAGCGTTTGGCGCACTACGATAGTTACATCGGCTTGATAGCCACCCACCGTCGTATCGACCTCATAGAGAATATTATTGATCGTGAAGTTGAAGTAGCCACTATTGCGCAACATTGTGCTGATGCGCGAACGCTCCTTATCCAACACAGTGAAATCCAACACATTACCTTCGCGCAATAACGACGATGCCGTATCCTCCAAAATGATCGGTTCGAGTGAACGATCACGGAAACGATACTTGATCTGTCCGATTCGATACGGGCGTCCCTGCTTGGTGCGATAGGTAACGATGGCACGACGGCGCGAGGTGGTATCTATCTGGTACGAGGCCTCCGAATTGAAATAGCCACGCGAGTCCATATAGATCTTGATGTTCGACGCCGAACGCTCGGCCTGCAACGTATCGAGATAGACGGGAGCCTCACCGATACGACGTTTCAAGTCGTTCCACCAATTCTGCTTGTCAGGATTGGCAGATAGGTAGGTCCACAGATAGAAATTGGTTCCCAAAAAGCGTTTATTGGGTTGCTGGCGGACATAGCGATTGATCTCAGGAGCAGTGATTCGTTCATCGCGAGGGACACTCTCATCGGTCTTGATCTCGTTCTTTTGGAGCAAGAACTCTCCCTGCGGAATACGGCGTGTAATGCCACATCCCACAGCCAATATGGCTACAATGAAGATGGTTATCGTTCTACTCCAAAATCTCATATCGCACTCGTCTATTGCTCGTTATCAATAAATCCCTGCGCACGCAACATCGCCAAATAACGCTCAGTATAGCGCACATTGTCGTCGGCAGGATAGCGAAAATCGGTAAAAATTCGTGCCAAATTATCCACTCCGTAACGCTCCAAAAGTTCCAAAGTCTGCTCCGAAGTTTCGCGTTCGGCCCACAACTCATCGATCTCAGCCGAGGTGAATTGGTTGTAACGATCGTAATGTACCACTGCCTCCATCGGCAAGCGGTCGCTCACGGGCGGTTGTTCGGCAGGATAACCGATAGCAAGCACCGCCGTTGGCACCACACCTCGTGGTAGCTCCAACAGCTCAACCAAGCGATCAGCCGAACGCAACACCGTATCGATAAAACAGATACCCAAACCGTGCGCCTCGGCCTGCAACGCTCCATTCTCAGCTGCACGCAGAGCATCTGCCGTAGCGTGAGCATACCACATAAGATTTTGATACTCAGGAGCTGTGCCACGCTGAGCACACCACTTCGAGAAGCGGCTCACGTCAGCACAAAAGACCAACAGCACCGCTGCCTCATCGGCTGCTGACTCATCGACACTCTCAGCCGACAATTCGTGGCGCACACGGCTATCGATCGTAACGATAATGCTGTAAAGCTGCATATTACCCACGGTCGAGGCGTGCGTTGCAGCTTGGAGTATATCGGTCAGCACCTCAGGCGCAATGTCGCAACGGAGGAAACGACGTACCGAACGATGTGTAGCGATCTCTTTGAGCATCTTTGATTGCAGTTGTATCTAAAATACAAAAGTAATAAAAACTTTCGAGATATTGAGGCTCATCCGATTGTGTTAATCGTTTTTTTCGCCCCAAATGCTACAACTTTGCAA
Source organism: Alistipes sp. (assembly GCA_045654145.1). GTDB lineage: Bacteria > Bacteroidota > Bacteroidia > Bacteroidales > Rikenellaceae > Alistipes. Next base: position 5,352 of record JAZOMS010000076.1, read on the forward strand.
AAAAATTGCTAACATTGCACTGAAACTTTTAAGATTACAACATTCCGTAACGAATGAAACCAAACAAGGATTTCCGCTCTTTCGACTCAACAGCCGATGGTCGCAAGAGCACCAAACTCACCCCGATACACAAGGGTGGCAAGGAGCGACATAACATCTACGACCGTTTCGACGACGAAGAGGACGAACTGCTCAATTACCGCCAGCGCGAGTCAGCCCGCGACTACTACGACGAGGGCGATGAGGAGTAGGGAGAGTTCCACAATTTGCAATTTCTGATCTGCGATTGATTATGGCTATTACCGAGAAGTTCATTATGGCGGGTGATACCGCACTGCATATTGCCGACTCGCAAGTGGGCGAGTGTTGCGTAGTGCTACTGCACGGCTACTTGGAGTCGATGACCATTTGGGACGAATTTGCCTATCAGCTCACACCCCACGCACGAGTGATTATGCTCGACCTGCCCGGACACGGCATTTCGCTGGTCAAGGACGAGCTGCACTCGATGGAGATGCTGGCTGACACCGTGAGTGCAATGCTCGAAGCACTTGGTATTGAGCGCTGTACATTGGTCGGACACTCGATGGGTGGCTACGTAGCATTGGCCTTCGCCGAGCGACACCCTGAGAAGTTGGATGGATTAGTGCTACTGCACGCAACGCCCAATGGCGACACCGAAGAGAAGGCCGCTGATCGCCAACGCGAGATCGATGCCATCGTAGCTGGTCGCAAGGAGCTGTTGGTGCGCAAGGCGGCAGCACGTCGCTTTGCCGAGCAGAATCGCAAGCGTTTTGCCGACGCAATCGAGGACTGCATCGAGATCGCTCTGCTGTGCGAGGACGAAGGTATCTTAGCCATTGTTCGCGGTATGGGTACACGTCCCGACCGCAATGAAATTCTCTCAAAACTCAACCTCCCCCAGCTCTTTATCTTCGGTCGCCACGACGATTATATACCGCAGGAGCGTGCCGACAGCGTAGTTGCTCGCCACCCGCAAGCCGAGGTGGTATGGTTAGAGCAGTCGGGACATATGGGGTTCATCGAGGAGGCGGAGGCGTGCGCCGAGGCGATCATTAAATTCATTGACCGATGAGCCGAGTAACTATCGAAATCCTACATTCGATCAGCGACGAGGAGCGTGCGCAGATAGCCACCCTCGTTGGGCAACTGACCTCGAAGTCTATCGAGCCATCGCGTTTCGACGAGGTTGCACGATCGACTGACTCTCAACTGCTTGCAGCCCGATGCAATGGGCGTATTGTAGGCGTAACGGTGCTGGCTCTCTACCCCACTCTAACGGGGCGCAAGGCGTGGATTGAGGATGTGGTGGTTGATAACGCAGAGCGTGGTGCGGGCATTGGTCGCGCATTGGTTGAGCGGGCAATCAGCGAGGCGCAGGCGTGCGGAGCGACGACCATCGACCTCACCTCAAACCCCTCGCGCGAGGCTGCACACCGTCTCTATCGCGCCTGCGGATTCGAGGAGCGCGCCACAACCCCATTCCGCCTGAAACGATAATTTTGAGGCACTGCGTGCGGTTTTCTCATAATAAATATGTATATTTGTGAGTTATTAGTACGCCAATATGCGAAAAATCACACTATTGATATTCTCGACGGTCTGCCTTTCGTCGTTGGTCAAGGTACAAGATGTTCGGTTGCCTGACGCCTCTTTTGCGACGTTCAATAATGACACGACAGCATACTTGACACATAATTGGGGAACAAGAACTTCGGGGGTGTATCACGGTCGGACGATTGGTGAGTTTTTCAGTAACTTTGAATTACCCATTTCGAGCATCGAGATTTCGATCAACTCCGTCGGTGAGGTCTCAATGGTCAGATTTTACATACGAAATAGATCAGAGTTGCGACCCAGCAGTGATGAGTTCGATAAATACAGCATTTTGGCTTGGCTCGTTTTCGATTCTGCCCGCCGCCCCGAATTAGAGCAGGTTGCACACCGCTTTTCGGGCTTGGAGCGCGATAAGAGCGTCGCATATACGTGGCGCGAGGAGTATCGAGAGTTGATGAAGGATTGGGTGCTCGAAGATGTGCAATACAATTACGGAATCTTCGATTGAGGTTAATTGAATTATTAAGAACAAAAAAAATAGACATCACTATGGCAATCATTAGAAAAGTTCGTGGCTACGAGCCCGAGATTGGTAAAGAGACTTGGTTGGCAGAGAATGCAACAATCCTTGGTAATG
>JAZOMS010000077.1:0-1134 GCA_045654145.1 Alistipes sp.
AATGTCCAGACGACAACCGTAACGACCGAAATTCAGTCGTACACTCCGCTCTATTTCGAGATCTATATCGAGGAATAGACAGAGGGACTACTTCAAAAAATTAAGCCACGCTCACTTCTTTGAGCGTGGCTTTTTTTGTGAGCTTATCACAACGCGATCTGCTACATCTCCTCGATGTCGGAGATGGTAAGGGTCGATTTCTCCGACTCATCTTCGACAACCTCCTCCTCAATCAAACCGCGACCCAACAGCAACGGCTTGCGATCGGGATCGGCACCGCGGAAATCACGATAAAGATCCATACCGTCAGCTTCGCCACCACGTGCCAGCACCTTATTGCGGAAATCGGCAGCAATGCGCTTGTTGAAGATGTCGCCACTCTCGACAAATGCCTGATATGCATCCTTATCAAGCACCTCAGCCCACAGATAGCTATAATAGCCCGACGAGTAACCACCATCGAAAATATGACTGAAATAGGGGTAACGATAGCGAGGTGCGATCTGCTCCATCAAACCACGACGCTCATTGAGCATCTTGCGCTCAAACTCATTGACATCAATCGGAACGTAATTCTCAATGGTGTGGATATCCATATCGGACAGCGAGGCTGCCAGCAGTTCGACAGTATTGAAACCCTGATTGAAGTGGCGGCTACGCTGCAACTTCTCGATCATATGGGTCGGTATGGGGTCGTTGGTACGATGATGCAACGCATAGCGACGCAGCATCTCAGGCTCCAATGCCCAATTCTCCATAATCTGTGAAGGCAACTCCACGAAGTCGCGCTCGACACCACTCAAACCGCTATACTTCACCTGCGAGAAGAGATTATGCAGTGCGTGTCCAAACTCGTGGAAGAAGGTCTGAGTCTCGTCAATCGAGAGCAGCGCAGGGTCGCCTCCCGACGGACGCGAGAAGTTGCAGACGATGCTCACAACTGGCGAAATGCGATTACCCTCCTCGTCGAAACTCTGTGTGCGATACTCACCACACCACGCACCGCCACTCTTACCATCGCGAGGGTGATAGTCGAGATAGAGCACGCCGAGGTGCTCGTTGTTCTCATCCAAAACCTCGTAGGTTTCGCACTCCTCGTGATAGACAGGCAGCTGCACGGGGCGGAAGGTGAGG
>JAZOMS010000078.1:0-4443 GCA_045654145.1 Alistipes sp.
TCCGTTACCTCACCACCACGAACAACATCTACAAGCCCGCTTGCTCGATGTCGGGTGGCAATGTGTATCGTGCGTCGGGCGAGGAGTATGCATCGCTGCTCGGTACCTACAACAAGGAGGTATTCCCTTCGGCATTTGTGATGGTCAAGTTCGCTGGTAATGGCGATTGCGGTAAGGTTAGCGCAACGCTGACCTACAACGGTGAGAATCGCGTGCTACAAGCAAACTAATTTCAAAACAATAGACCGATCAAAGGCCGCGCCCAGCAGTGGGTTGCGGCCTTTTTTTGTATTCATCAGTGGCGATGCGTCAATAGATCTGTGTGATGTAACCACTGTAAGTTACGGTGTTGTCGGCCAACGACTTGATGGTCAGCACGGCCGAGCCCGAGGCTGAGTAGATGTCGAGCGTGAAGATGTAATCCGAGCCACCATAGAGCCACGATGAGAAGGTTATGGTCCATCCGCCTGAGTTCTGGATGGTTGTGTAGTTGCTTACCGAAGTCAATATGTAGTTGAAAACCACGGGGTAATAGGGTGGTGTGATGCCCTTGATAAATGGGATGTGAACATCAATGTAGTCCGTGTGATAAGCCACCTCGAAGGATGGATTGTTGAGCGAAATGTACTGTCCGGCAGGCTGTCGTTGCATCGATGTAGGGTTGAAGATGAAGCTGCGTGCAAGGACAATCGAATCGATGTGGCGGATGTAGGCTGCGGTGCGCTCTTCGCGCTGTTTGATTCGTTCGGCACGACGCTCGGCACTCATCTGCTGACGCTGTTCGCGTCGTTGTTGTCGTGAGTCCTCCTGCTGAGCATCGACCCATAACGTGAGAGCCGAAAGGCAGACGACGGAGATGATCAAAGCGATCCAAAAACGTGTTTTCATAAAGCGATAAGTTATATGGTTTTGCATCGAAAGCGTGAGCAAAATTCCTGCCGATGGCTCGAAAAGCGCCGCGGCACGCAAAAAGTTGTTAAAAAATGCGCGAGAAAAGCGCCAAAAGATTGGCTTTTGTCAAATATTTAGCGTAGCTTTGTATGGTATTTTGCCTAAAAAATTGCAAACCAAAACATAATTAACTCTATAATTAAATTTACAAGCTATGAAAGTATCTCACATTGAGCATCTTGGCATCGCTGTCAAGAGTCTGGAAGAGGCAATTCCCTACTGGGAGAACGTATTGGGTCTGAAATGTTACAACATCGAGGAGGTAGCAGATCAGAAGGTTAAGACCGCATTCTTTATGGTAGGTCAGACCAAGATCGAGCTGTTGGAGCCCACCTCGGAGGAGAGCACCATCGCTAAGTATATCGAGAAGCGCGGTATGGGTGTTCATCACGTAGCATTCGCAGTTGAGGGTATCGAGGATGCATTGGCAGACGCAACCGAGAAGGGCGTTCAGCTGATTGACAAGGCTCCCCGCAAGGGCGCTGAGGGTCTGAGCATCGCATTCCTGCACCCGAAATCGACTATGGGCGTATTGACCGAGTTGTGCGAGGATAAGAACAAATAAAAAATCGCTAAAACAATCACTTAGAAATAACTATGAGCGAAATTCAAAAGAAAATTCAGAAGCTGGTCGAGAACCGCGAAACTGCGAAACTCGGCGGTGGCGAGAAGAGAATCGAGGCACAGCACGCTAAGGGTAAGTACACTGCTCGCGAGCGTATCGCTATGTTCTTGGACGAGGGTAGCTTCGAGGAGTTCGATATGTTCGTAACTCACCGTTGCTATGACTTTGGTATGGACAAGAGCCACACCTTTGGTGATGGTGTTGTAACCGGTTACGGTACCGTTGACGGCCGTCTGGTATATGTATTTGCACAGGATTTCACCGTAACGGCAGGTTCGTTGTCGATCTCGTTGGCTGACAAGATCTGCAAGGTGATGGATATGGCAATGCGCAATGGCGCACCCTGCATCGGTTTGAATGACTCGGGTGGTGCTCGTATTCAGGAGGGTATCAACGCTCTGGCTGGTTACGCTAACATCTTCCAGCGTAACGTGATGGCATCGGGTGTTATTCCTCAGATCTCGGCTATCTTTGGTCCCTGCGCAGGTGGTGCAGTTTATTCGCCCGCACTGACCGACTTCATCATTATGAAGAAGGAGACCTCGAATATGTTCTTGACTGGTCCGAAGGTTGTTAAGACCGTAACTGGTGAGGATGTAACTCAGGAGCAGCTGGGTGGTGCAATGATGCACGCATCGAAGTCGGGTGTTGCTCACTTCGCAGTTGACACCGAGGAGGAGGGTATTGCAGTGATCCGCAAGTTGCTCTCGTATATGCCCCAGAACAATATGGAGGATGCTCCGTTGCAGGTTTGCACCGACAGCGTTACCCGTTTGGAGGACTCGCTCAACGAGATCATTCCTGACAATCCGAACAAGCCCTACGATATGTATGAGGTTATCCGCGCGATCGTCGATAACGGTGAGTTCTTGGAGTCGCAGGAGTTGTATGCACGTAATATCATCACCTGCTTTGCTCGTTTCAATGGCCAGAGCGTAGGTATCATCGCTAACCAGCCTAAGTTTATGGCAGGTGTGCTTGATATCAATGCAAGCCGCAAGGCGGCTCGTTTCGTTCGATTCTGCGACGCATTCAATATTCCTTTGGTAACGTTGGTTGACGTTCCGGGCTTCCTGCCGGGTACTACCCAGGAGTACGGTGGCGTTATCACCCACGGTGCTAAGTTGTTGTTCGCATACTGCGAGGCTACTGTTCCCAAGATCACTGTTACTCTGCGTAAGGCATACGGTGGTGCATACATCGTAATGTCGTCGAAGCACATCCGTGGCGATATCAACTACGCTTGGCCTACCGCTGAGATCGCAGTAATGGGTGCAAGTGGTGCAGTTGAGGTATTGCAGGCTAAGGGCTTGAAGGATCTGGCTGACAAGCCTGAGGAGCGCGCAGCATTCGTAGCTGAGAAGGAGAAGGAGTACAACGACAAGTTCTCGAACCCCTACAACGCAGCTCGCTACGGTTATATCGACGATGTAATCGAGCCGCGTAACACTCGTTTCCGCATTATTCGCGCGTTGCAGTCGCTTGCAACCAAGCGTTTGCAGAATCCCGCTAAGAAACACTCGAACATTCCTTTGTAAAAAACTGACGTACTATGATGTTTTTAGCAGTAGATTGGCCGAGTATCTTGTCATTCTCGCTGGTAGGATTCCTGCTTGTGGTAGTGGTGTTGATCCTTTTGGTCTTCATTATGAAGGGTATGGGAGCAGCATTTGTTACTCACAAGAAGGCTCAGCCGGTGGAGAAGCACGAGCTGCGTGAGGAGGAGATCGCCGCAATTGCGACGGCTCTGAAACTCTACAAGAGTTCGCGCCACGACAAGGAGTCGGAAGTTATCACCATTCACCAGATCAAACGTGCATACTCGCCTTGGAACTCTAAGATCCACGGCTTGACTCAGATGCCCGAATACAGAAAATAAACATTTGAATAACAACAATGAAAGATTACAAACTGAAAATAAACGGACACGAATACAACGTAACGATCAATGCAGTAAATGATGCATCGACCGAGGCAAAAGTCGTTGTAAACGGTGTAAATTACGATGTAGAGATCGTAGGCGGTACCGCTGCGGCTGCTAAGAAGCCTCAGGTAGTATCGGCTCCCAAGGCTTTGGGTCTGTCGGTAACTCCGACCAATGCGCCCGCATCGTCGCCTGCACGTCCGGCGGCAGCAGCTGCTGGTGCAGGTTTCAAGGTTACTTGCCCGCTGCCCGGTACTGTGATTGCTCTGAAAGTTAAGGAGGGCGACACCGTTAGCGCAGGCCAGACCGTTGCTATCTTGGAGGCTATGAAGATGGAGAACAACATCGACGCTGGTAAGGGCGGTGTTGTTAAGCAGATTCTGGCTCAGGCAGGTGCAACCGTTATGGAGGGCGATGTATTAATGGTTATCGAGTAAGGAGGTTAAGAGATGATTAATTTCCTTTCTGCAAACATTTTCGACAGCTTGGTGGACTTCGTCGGTCAGATGGGTTTCACGGTGGGTTATTGGGGCAACTATGTGATGATTGGTGTCTCGTTCCTGCTGATGTACTTGGCGATCGTGAAGAAGTACGAGCCGATGCTGATGCTCACCATAGCATTCGGTATGTTGCTGTCTAACCTTCCGGGTGCCAATATGTTCCACTCGGAGTTGTTCGCAGGTGGCCACGTTCATTGGGCTAACTTTGTGAACGATGCAGGTCTGTTGGACTACCTCTATTTGGGTGTTAAGCTGGGTATCTATCCCTGCTTGATCTTCCTCGGTGTAGGTGCGATGACCGACTTTGGTCCGCTGATCGCTAACCCCAAGAGTTTCCTGCTTGGTGCGGCTGCTCAGGTGGGTATCTTTATGACCTTTATCGGTGCTTCGGCTCTGGGCTTTACTGAGGCTCAGTCGGCTTCGATCGGTATTATCGGTGGTGC
>JAZOMS010000079.1:0-3450 GCA_045654145.1 Alistipes sp.
GTCTGCGGATTGTAGTAGTATTAGCTTGTAAGGTTACTTAGCGCACCTTGCTGATAATCTCTGCTCCGTGGCGAATGGCCTCCTCATTCTGAGGCAACATCTTCCACGCACGCTCAGGCAACGAACGCTTCAAACCCTCAAATACGTTTTCGAGCGTTACAACAGGGCACACTTTCAAATAACCACCCAATACCAACGTATTGAACAGTTTGGGATTACCCAACTTAACGCACTCAACCGTAGCGTCGATCGTATAGACCGAAATATCATCACGAACGGGGTGGCGCGTGATACCATTGGTATCATAGATCAACGTACCACCCGGACGAATCATCTGCTCAAATTTATCCATCGACTGCTGATTGAGAATGATTGCCGTATCGTACTGATGAGCAATGGGAGACGAGATCTTGCGATCCGAAATCACCACCGTTACATTGGCCGTACCTCCTCGCATCTCAGGACCATACGATGGCATCCACGTAACTTCGTAATCCTGCATAACGCCCGAATAGGCCAAAATCTTACCCATCGAGAGAACACCTTGTCCTCCGAAACCTGCTATAATAAGAGTCTCTTTCATTGTTTTGTCCTCCTCTGCGTTATTTAACATCTTTCAGATCACCCAATTCATAGAACGGCAACATATTCTCCTCCATCCACTTGTTCGACGCAACGGGCGAAAGTTTCCAACCACTGTTGCAGGTCGAAACAACCTCCACAAGCGAGAATCCCTTGCCTGCCATTGCATTCTCGAACGCCTTACGGATCGCAGCCTTGCACTTGCGAACGTTTGCCGGCTTATGAACGCTCTGGCGCGTTACGTAGCAAACGCCATCCAAGTGGCACAGCATATCAGAAATTTTGTAAGGATAACCGTTCAGACGCGGATCACGACCATACGGAGTGGTTGCTGTCTTCATACCCAGCAGGGTAGTAGGAGCCATCTGACCACCCGTCATACCGTAGATAGCATTATTGATGTAGATCACTGCGATATTCTCGCCACGAGCTGCTGCGTGAATCGTCTCGCACGTTCCGATAGCAGACAAATCGCCATCGCCCTGATAGGTGAAGACCATCTTCTCAGGATGAACACGCTTGATACCCGTCGCAACTGCACAAGCACGACCGTGAGCCGCCTCGACCCAATCAATCTCGATATAGTTATATGCAAACACACCGCAACCTACGGGCGAAATACCAATGCAATCACCATCCAAACCCATCTCCTCGACCACCTCAGCGATCAAGTTATGGATCGTACCGTGGCTACAACCCGGGCAATAGTGCATCAGATTATCACGCAACAACTTAGGACGTGCGTGAACCAGATTTTCCTGTTTAATTTCAACCTCTGCCATAGCCTCTACTTATTAATGATTTTCTCTTTCAATGCTTCCAAAACCTCACCTGGCGAGTACATCATACCACCCTGACGACCGTAGTGCTCAACCTTGGTGCGACCATTAACTGCCAAACGAACATCCTCGACCATCTGGCCTGCATTCAACTCAACGCTCAGGAAACCCTTAACGCCACGCTCAGCCAACTCCTCGATCGGTTTCTTCGGGAAAGGGTAGAGGGTAATCGGGCGCAACAGACCTAGTTTGATACCCTCAGCACGTGCCAACTCGACAGTTGCCGAGCAGATACGAGCCGACGAACCGAACGCAACAATCACATAATCAGCGTCGTCGCAATCAATCATCTCATAACGCACCTCGTTCTCTTCCAAAGCCTTATACTTAGCCTGCAAACGCTTGTTGATCACCTCCATAGCCTCCGACTGCAATTCGAGCGAAGTAACGACATTGCGCGGACGACGCTCCTCACCTCGACCACACGCTGCCCAATCCTTGCACTCCTCAGCAATATACTCGTTGGTCTTGCGATCGCGCTGCGGAGCAAGCACAACCTTCTCCATCATCTGACCGATAGCGCCATCAGCCAAGATCATTGCAGGATTGCGGTACTTGAAAGCCAAATCGAAAGCGTCGGCAACAAAATCGTTCATCTCCTGCACCGAGCTGGGAGCCAGCACGATCAAATGGAAATCACCGTGGCCACCGCCCTTGCACGCTTGGAAATAGTCGCCCTGCGACGGTTGGATTGTACCCAGACCCGGACCACCACGCTGGCAGTTCACAATCAAGCAGGGGAGCTCGGCGCCTGCCAAATAGCTCAGACCCTCACTCATAAGGCTGATACCGGGGCTCGACGACGAGGTCATCACGCGCTTGCCCGTTGCAGCAGCACCATATACCATATTAATAGATGCAACCTCCGACTCAGCCTGCAAAACGACCATACCGGTCGATTCCCACGGTTTGAGTTCCATTAAGGTCTCCATCACCTCCGACTGCGGGGTGATTGGGTAACCAAAGTAGGCATCACAGCCGTAGCGAATCGCTGCGTGAGCAATTACCTCGTTACCCTTCATCAATTTTACTTCGTCCTTCTTCATAGCTTTACTCGAATTTTTGACGATAAACCGTGATACAGCTATCGGGACAGATGATCGAGCAGCTTGCGCAACCCGTACACTGATCGGGATTAGCCATCTCGGCATAATTATAACCGCGACTGTTCACCTCGGTAGCCAGACGCAGCACATCGAACGGACACGACGCTACACAGACCTCGCAGCCCTTGCATCGCTCTCGATCGACGATGATTGTTCCTTTAATTTTAGCCATAGTAGTTTTATCTCTTGTTTAGAACGTGTGGATCACAACACCCGAACGCAGTTTCGGCTCAAACCACGTGGTCTTGGGAGGCATAATGTTACCCGTGTCGGCGATGTCGATCAACTGCTTCATCGAAACGGGATAGAGAGCGAAGGCAACCTTCATCTCACCGCTATCGACTCTACGTTTCAACTCACCCAAACCGCGGATACCGCCAACGAAATCGATTCGTTTCGATGTACGCAGATCATCGATGCCCAAAATTTTGTCGAGCACCAGATCAGATAATACAGTTACATCCAGCACACCGATCGGGTCATTGTCGTCGTATGTACCCTCCTTTGCAGTCAGGCTATACCACTTACCCTCCAAGTACATCGAGAAATTGTGCAGTGCGTCGGGCTTATAGATCTCCTCACCCTTGCACTCTACCTCGAACGACTCGTCCAATTTCGCCAACAGTTCATCGGGAGTCAAGCCATTCAAATCGCGCACTACGCGGTTGTAGTCGATGATTGCCAGCTGGTTGTCGGGGAATGTAACTGCCAAGAAGTAGCAGTACTCCTCCTCGCCTGTGTGGTTCGGGTTAGCCTTCATTCGCTCCTGACCAACGCGAGCCGCAGCAGCCGTACGGTGATGACCATCAGCCACATACAGTGCAGGAATCGACGCAAAAATCTCGGTAATACGATCATTCACCGCCTTATCCTTCACGGGCCACATATGATGACCGAAACCATCAGCAGCTACGAAATCGTAC
>JAZOMS010000080.1:0-6786 GCA_045654145.1 Alistipes sp.
GAAACGCTCGAACAGCAAGTCGTACTTGATGGGGTCAACCTGAGTAATTCCCAAGCAGTAGGCCACAGCCGAGCCCGCAGCAGAGCCACGACCCGGACCAACCCACACATCAAGTTTCTCGCGTGCGGCGGCAATAAAATCCTGCACGATAAGGAAGTAGCCCGGGAAACCCATTGTCTTCATAATATGCAACTCGAACTTCATTCGTTCGGCAATCTCCTCCGAGAGGGGCATAGGGTAGCGCTTGGCTGCTCCGTCCATTGCCAGCTTGCCGAGATAGTCGGCCTCGAGTTTTATACGATAGAGGCGATCGTAGCCTCCGAGTTTGTCAATCTTCTTTTGGGCCTCATCCTCCGACATCACCACATTGCCATTCTCATCGCGCGTAAATTCATCGAACAGATCCTTCTCGGTCAGTCGTGCGCGATACTCCTCCTCGGTACCAAACTCCTCGGGGATGGCAAACGTCGGCATAATCGGAGCGTGATCGATAGAGTAGTGCTCCACCTGATTGCAGATTTCGACCGTGTTGGCCATTGCCTCGGGCACATCGCCAAAGATCTTAGCCATCTCCTCACGCGTCTTCAACCACTCCTGCTTCGAATAGAGCATACGCTTGGGATCGTCCAAATCTTTGCTCGTACTGAGGCAAATCAGACGGTCGTGCGCCTCGGCATTCTCTTCGTCGATAAAATGGACATCGTTGGTGCAGACCAGCTTGACATCATATTTCTCTGACAACTTTTTCAGTTGTTCGTTCACTTTGAGCTGCATCGGATAAGCCTCGTGGTTAGCACGTGCAACGGTAGCCTTATGCAGCTGCAACTCCAAATAGAAATCGCTACCAAAGACACGCTTATACCATTGTACAGCCTCCTCAGCCTCGGCCATCTGATCATTGGTAATACGTTTGGGGATCTCGCCACCCAAGCAAGCCGAACAGCAGATCAATCCCTCGTGATACTTCTCCAACTCCGTGCGATCAGTACGAGGTCGATGATAGAAGCCTTCGGTCCACGCCTTCGATACTATTTTGATCAGATTGTGATAACCCGTCTTGTTCTTCGCCAACAATATAAGGTGATAACCACTTTGGTCCTCCTTATGCGCCTTATCTTTGAGGTGGAGCGCACGACGAGCTACATAGACCTCACAACCGATAATTGGCTTGAAATCGGGCATCGCCTCCAACTTGGCAATCTTCTCGCGTGCCACAGATCTACTGAAACCAAACTCTTTGTCCAACTCCTCGACCAACTTGACGTGATTTTCGAGTTTTGTGTGGGCAATAGCCGCTTCGGGCGTAGGATCGGTATGTGTATCCAACTTCAACAGCGCTAACTTGCGATCAGCTAAATAGGCTGCCATATCAGCGTGCTCAGCCTTCAACTCTTCGAGTGCCGCGAGCATTTTTTTCAACCCCTTGATTTTATCACGTCGCTTACCATTCTGCTTTTTGACATAGTTATAGAACTCCTTGACGCCGAACATATTACCGTGATCGGTTAGTGCGATTCCTGGCATACCATCGGCCATAGCCTTATCCACCAAACGCGATATGCTCGCCTGTCCGTCGAGGATCGAGTATTGAGAGTGAACGTGTAAGTGTACGAAATTATGCATTGGGCTAATCTTCATTTGTAGGCAAAGATAAACAATCTTGCACTAATTTTGCCTATATCATTCGAGGATTTTATCAACAATATTTTGATCAATCCCGTAACCGGCTTTGATTGTTCATAGAAAAGCATTATATTTGTATTGAGATCTAACAAAATAAAAATACCGCTATGCACTCCAAAAATATAGTTGTAATTTTTCGATTCGACCACAACGAGCAAATTGCCGTCGTTCGATCAATACTTGACAATGCAGGCATCGAGTCGTTCGTGCGCAATGAATATATGGCCTCGATTCTTCCTATCGAGGATATGGCAGCCGAGTTAATGGTACGCAAAGAGGATGCAGCGCGCGCAATGCTGCTGCTCGAAAATTTTCAAAAAGCGGAGTAAGTTACTCGTTCCAGATTGTCCAAGCTCGCTCAGCCTGACGTTCGAGCATCAACTGTCCATTGACCGTCTGAGCACCACGCTCTGCACCACGTGCGAGAAACTGCGTAATAGGTGGATTATAGACCAAGTCAAACAGCACGTGGCTCTCGTTGATCAACGCATAGGGGATTTCGGGAGCCTCGTCAACACTTGGGTAAGTGCCAATAGGAGTTGCATTGATCACCATTCCAACCTCCGACATCACTCGTTCGTCGATCTGATCATAGGTCATATTCCCACGCATCGGATCACGCGACACGATAGCATACTCGATACCGCGCTCAGCCAATACATACTGCACAGCCTGCGACGCTCCGCCCGTACCCAATAGCAAGGTAGCCGGTCGAGCTCCACCAATTAGCAAGTCAAGCGTCGAACGGATTCCGTCGACGTCGGTATTATAACCAATCAGTTTGTTATCGACTAATTTAACGCAATTTACAGCACCTATCTCACGTGCTTCATCACTTATCTCGTCGAGGTAAGCAAACACCTCACGTTTATACGGAATCGTTACATTGAAGCCTCGAATATCGGGATTCTCAGCCAACATCTGAGGCAGAGCATCGATCGTTGGCAATTCGAAATTGCGATATTCACAATCTCCCAATGCGACGTCAGCTGCAAACTTACGGGCGAAATATCCCGCCGAAAACGAATGACCGAGCGTGCGACCAATCAATCCATACAGACGTTTAGCCATCTATTATGCCTCCTTTTTCAATTGAACTCGTTTGCCGATCAGCTCAATCACATAGATCAGAGCAAAACCTGCGACACACGACACAACGGCCAGCACCAAATGCGACTCTCCACCCAACGCATCGAACTGCACGGGCGAAACATTGGTCTGCACCAATGGTTGCTCCACACCGTGGCTATCGAGATAGTTTTCAATAGTCTGCTTCCACGGCCACACTTTATTAAGCGAGCCTATCATAAAGCCCATCAACATAGTTACCGTAGCATCGTGCCACTTGTTCAGCAACCACGATAACACGTGCGAAAAGCTAACTATGCCAACAATCGCCCCCACAGCAAACAGCGCCAATACCCCGATATTCATCTCCGTTACCGCTGTCATAATGTAGGCATACTTACCCATTAGCAACAAGATGAATGCTCCCGAAATACCTGGCAGAATCATCGCACAAATAGCAATCGCACCCGACAACATCACAAACCACCAATCATTGGGAGTCGCAGCTGGCGACACTATGGTAATCCAATACGACAGCACAGCACCAATGATCATCGTTATAATCGGAGTAATGCTCCAACGATTGACCTCACGTGCCACCATTAGCGCCGAGGCTATGATCAAACCAAAGAAAAACGACCAGGTGATAATAGGGTGATTATCGAGCATATAGGTCATCAATCGAGCCATAGTCAGAATGGCCACACCAATACCTGCAATAAGCGAAACGAGGAACTTACCATTTACCTTCTCCCATAAGGCACGGAATCGACCCGTGAAGAGTAATTTAACAGCTTCCACATCGATGCTCTTGATCGAGTTGAGCAGCTCCTCATATATTCCTGAAATGAAGGCAATTGTTCCGCCCGAAACACCTGGTACGACATCAGCCATTCCCATTGCACAGCCTTTGAGGCCAACCATCAAATATCTATTCATAACATTTGTGTTTACGATTTATCTATTCTGCAAAGATAGCCCTTTCGGCGCAACCAACAAAACAAAAACAATTAATCTGCCGATATTGACCACGATAGTCATAAAAACTTTGTATATTTGCCAACTCTAACTACTTAAAAAACTAATGAAGGCAAAACTTCTCACCCTCGCAGCACTTATGATCGGATTGATCAGCGTTGCACAAAACAGTTCAAAGCAGCTCAACATCATTCCTGAGCCCGTCAAAACAACCATCCACAGCGATAGTTGCTATATGCTTATGCGTGGAGCCGTAATCCGCACAGAGGCCGATTTGCAATTTCCAGCTGAATATTTGGCCGAGTATGTCGATCACTACCTCGGCATACCATTATCTATCGATTGTCCTCAGCCCACAAAGCGTCGAGGCAAGAAGACGACAAACACCGAGCCATCAGCGCACAGCATACGTCTTACAAACCTTAATAATGGCGAGGTTTCGGGCGGTTATCGACTGAACGTATCGCTTGACAATGGCGTTGAGATTGAGGGTAACGATGCGACAGGAGTCTTCTATGGCGTTCAAACTTTGATACAGTTACTACCCACACAAGCTGGCATTCAGCCTCGCTTGCCATTGGTCGAGATTGAAGACTATCCACGCTTCGAATATCGTGGTCTACTGTTGGATGTTGTACGCCACTTCTTCCCCGTTGATTATGTGAAACGATATATCGATTTTATGGCTCTGCACAAACTCAACTATTTCCATTGGCACCTGACCGACGATCAGGGTTGGCGAGTTGAGATGAAGAGTCATCCCGAACTGACAGCCATCGGTGCTTACCGCAATGGCGAGATCGAGGGCCTGTTCCCTGGCAAGTATAAATATCTTCCCTATGGCAATTACTACACCCACGAGCAAATCCGTGAGGTAGTCGAGTATGCAGCTGAGCGACACATTACAGTAATCCCTGAGATTGATATTCCGGGTCATTGTATGGCAGTTCTGGCTGTCTATCCACATTTTAGTACCGACCCCGATAAGGTCGAGGGTTGCGCACCGACGTGGGGAATCTACAACCGTCGCAACAATGTTCTCGCACCATCGGAGGAGATGTTTCAATTCCTGACAGATGTTTTCAGCGAGTTGTGCGATCTGTTCCCCTCGCCCTACATCCATCTCGGCGGTGATGAGTGCGCCAAAAAGTGGTGGCAGGAGTCCGAAGCAACACAGCAATATATGAACGCCAACGGCATACAGGATGAGAAAGCTCTGCAAAGCCACATCGTTCACCACGTTCAGCGCATTATCGAGTCGAAAGGCAAGCGTGCAATCGGTTGGGATGAAGTGCTTGAAGGCGGCATTTCGCAGGATTGCATCATTATGAATTGGCGACGTCCGAACTTTGGAGTCAATGCTCTCAATGCCGGCAATCGCACAATATTTGCCTGCTCGCAGTGGTCATACTTCAACGTCAAGGAGAGCCGTGCGCAGCACGAAATTGGACATCGTGGTCCGATGTCGCTCGAAAAAGTTTATAGTTTCGAACCCATAGCAGACACTCTTTCGGTCGAACAGCAACAACTCGTAATGGGCATTCAAGGCTGCTTGTGGACTGAGTATGTACAGAATAGATGGAAGGCAGAGTTCTGTCTCTTCCCTCGAATGTCAGCACTTGCTGAAACTGCTTGGTCGTTGCGCGAACGCAAAAATTGGGAAAATTTCTCACAGAAGATCGTTCGCCAATACGATCGTTACGAATTGTGGGGAGCATACTATAACGACGCATTCCTTAGTCAGCACGACATCGTTCGCGCTCGATAGACAATACCATTCAAGAACAGCGGCCTTGGCAATCCATTGTGGAAGCCAAGGCCGCTCTGTTTTACATCAATACGAGAGGCTATTTCTTTGCCGCTTTAATCGGGAGTCGCTCCCACAACCAGCCTGGGATGCAGCGCCAAACTGCCGTCAGAATAGCATAACGCCAATCGATTACCGCCACACGACGACGAGCCACGATAGCGCGCACAATACGACGTGCCGCATACGGCGTTGTCATCAACATCGGGTAGCGATGTGTTTTGGTGTCGAGCAGTGGTGTCGCTACAAATCCGGGACGAATATCCGTAAATGCGATATCGATTTTGGCAATAGCACACTGCTGCGCAAGCGATTGAATATAGCAGTTCTGCATTCGTTTGGTAGCAGAGTAGGCAGGAGCTGCACCAAGACCTTTCGTGCCTGCAATACTCGATACAACTGCGATTTGTGCGCCCTTGACTGCATTTTGGCGGAAATAGCGATAGGCGCAACCAACCATACGACAAAAGCCATCACAATTGACCTGGACAATATTCAATTCGAGTTCGGGATTGAGTGCGACATTATTCTTGCCTATACCCGAAACGTGGAAATAGATATCCAAACCACCCATACGATCAATCAGATCCAGCAACAGCTCATCGGCAGCAATATCTGTGATATCGATCGTTGCGGTATAGACACGATCGGGGGCACTTTTACGAATCTGCTCCAACTCCTCGGTGCGGCGACCACACACACCCACGATGTATCCACGCGAAATGAAATCTTCGGCACAAGCTCGCCCCAGACCCGAAGTTGCCCCCATAATTATAATTCGTCTGCTCATATCGACATTATTTAAGCAATGTTTGACAATCATTCATAAACTGCTCGTAGCGACCACGTGCCACCGCACTCATTGATAGTGTGTCGCCCACCGATGGAGTGATGATACGATATTCGGGGCACAATACCCATATTGGTATCGGACGCACCGCAATCGATGGCGCAGAACTACCCACACACGATAATACAACCTCGACCATCAGACCTCCATCACTATATCGCCACTGCTGATTCGAAACCATATTTCCAAGCGAATAGACCGTCGCCCAGCGTGCGGCCGAATCGCATTCAATCGGCTGCACAACGTGAGGATGGCTTCCAATGATCAACTCTACACCCTGACGTCGGACAAACTCAGCCACCGCACGCTGTACTCGATTTGGACGACGCTCGTACTCCTCACCCCAATGCATCACAACACATATCAGATCTGCACGCGAACGATCAATAGCCGCGATATC
>JAZOMS010000081.1:0-5474 GCA_045654145.1 Alistipes sp.
AGGTTTGGCATCGAAGATCGGTCTTTTCTACGCTTGTCAGGGTATCGTCTCGATGTTTATGCCCGCCATTATCGGCATCATCGCCGACCGCTATGTGCAGGCTCAGAAGATGTTGGGTATTTGCCACACGTTGGCTGCGGCATTTATGCTCGGCGCAGGCTACTACGGTCTGCAAGCAGGTACGACGCCCGATTTCGGCACTCTGTTTACGCTCTATGCTCTTAGCGTGGCATTCTATATGCCAACCCTCGCGCTGTCGAACTCGGTGGCCTACACCGTTTTGCGCAAGGCGGGTGAGGATACCGTTAAGGCATTCCCGCCCATTCGCGTATTTGGTACCGTAGGTTTCATCTGCTCGATGTTGGCAGTCGATTTCCTCGGTTTCCAGAGCACTGCGATGCAGTACGTTGCAAGTGGTGTGCTCGGTGTATTGCTGGGTGTTTATGCATTCACGTTGCCCTCGTGCCCCACGGCTGCTGGTGGCGAGAAGAAGTCGCTGGTCGATGCTCTCGGTTTGAAGGCGTTTGCGCTGTTCAAGCAGAAGAAGATGGCTATTTTCTTCATCTTCTCGATGTTGCTGGGCGTGTCGTTGCAGATTACCAACGGCTTTGCAAACCCCTTCATCAACAGCTTTAAGGCTATCCCTGAATTTGCTAATACGTTCGGAGCCAATCACGCCAACGCTCTGATCTCGCTCTCGCAGGTATCGGAAACGCTGTGTATCCTGCTGATTCCATTCTGCTTGAAGCGTTTCGGTATCAAGCGCGTGATGTTGATCGCTATGCTGGCTTGGGTGCTACGTTTCGGTCTGTTCGGTGCAGGTAACCCCGGTGGTGGCGTGTGGATGCTGATCCTGTCGATGATCGTCTATGGCGTTGCGTTCGACTTCTTTAACATTTCGGGTTCGTTGTTCGTTGATACCGAGACCGACTCGTCGATCCGCTCGTCGGCTCAGGGTCTGTTTATGATTATGACCAACGGTATTGGCGCTACGATCGGTACGCTCGGTGCGCAGGCGGTTGTCGATCGTTTCGTATTCTCGCAGCCTGAGGGTATGGCTCAGGTGGCAGGTTGGAGCACTGCGTGGTACGTATTCGCAGCCTACGCGCTGGTGGTTGCGGTACTGTTTGCAGTTGTATTCAAATACAAACACGACCCTGCAAAGATGCAGTAACGAGATACTTATATGTAAAATACGACCCCGAGTCAGTACGATTCAGGGGCGTATTATTTTGTAACGTGTTAGGCGTAGATCGCAATGCCCGCAACAGCCGAAAGAACGATCAGCAGAATGGGATTGACCTTGCGTGCTGAAGCAATGAGCGTCGCAGCAAAGAGCACCCAGCTCCACACATCAATAAAATTGGGGTCGCTACTGTCGTGCGGGAAGATCAACAGCAGAGCCGCGGCACCGATCATACCGATCACCACGGGGCGCATTGCCGACATCGCTCCTGCCACAAAGCGATTCGAGCGCAGACGCAGGTAGAATCGTGTGATGAGGATCATCAGCGTCATTGCCGGCAAGCTCACCGCCAACGTTGCCACAACCGAGCCCCAAAAGCCCGCTACGGTATAACCAATATAGGTTGCTGAATTGATTGCGATCGGACCTGGGGTCATCTGCGAGATGGCGATGATGTCCGAGAATTGGCTCGCGGTGATCCACCCACGCTCGCTGACCACCTCGTGCTGAATGAGCGACAGCATTGCATAGCCGCCACCAAAGCCGAAGAAACCAATTTTCAAATAGCTCAGAAATAGTTGCAGATAGATCATCGCTCGACCTGTTTACGACTGTAATACAATTCGATAGCAATACCCACCACTGCCGCCACGATGATCAGCCAGATGGGCGATACTCCGCTCCACCATACAAACAGAGCTACCACAGCTGCCAGCACATATTTCCACGCCCCCATACCTCGCGCGAGCGACACGATGGGCGACACAATCAGTGCCACAACCGCAGGGCGCATACCTTTGAAAGCGGCATTGACGTAGACATTTTCGCGGAACTGCGCGAAGTAGATCGCCACAAGCAGAATCACCGTAAATGCAGGCACCACGACGCCCAACAAAGCCGCCAACGCACCCGCATAACCGCGCATTTTGTAGCCCACAAAGACCGACGTATTGAGCGCAATCGGACCGGGGGCGGACTGCGCCAGCGTCAGCAACTCGACAAACTCATCGCGATCGACCCAACCTCGGTGGTCGATGACCTCGCGCTGGATAATGGGCACCATCGCGTAGCCACCGCCAAAGGTGAACAGACCGATCTTGAAGAACGAACCGAACATCGTGAGCAACTCTCTCATTGCGAGCGTTATTTTTGGATGTGATCCTCGCGTCGGTCGCGACCAATCAGATTCATTACCGCCTCGATGAAGATCATTGGGTGGGTCGGCGCACCAGGTAGCCACAGATCGGGCTGATGGTGCTCATAGAACGAGCGATCAACCTCCGTACTCTCGGCATACAGACCGCCCGAAATGGCCTCGCTACCAGCCACTATCACCACCTTCGGATCGGGTACAGCGTCGTAGCAAACTTGCAGAGCCTCGGCCATATTACGGCTTACGGGACCCGTTATCACAACGCCATCAGCGTGGCGAGGCGAAGCTACGAACTCGACACCATAGCGACCGAAGTCGAAGTTGACATTGCCCGTTGCGTTTAGCTCCATCTCGACCGACGCATCGCCACCTGCCGACACCTGACGCAACTTCAACGCGTGGGTAAACATCGCAGGAATCTCCTTGCGCACCGCCTCGCGCGTGAAGGGGATCGAGCGGATCGAGGTCGTTACGATCAGATCCTCTCGACGAGTCGTACCAATGCGGTAGTCGTTGGTGAATCGTACCGCCTGCGGCGCACGGCGTGCGCACTCGCCACAGAACAGACAGCGACCCATATCGAGTGTGAACGGTGCAGCCGTAATTGCACCCGTCGGGCACATTTCAGCCAGCTCCTCAGTCGTCTGAGCATCGCACTCCGAGAGCTCGGGACGACCACGAAATATTGCGGGAAGCTCGACCGCCTTCAAATCGGGAATATATTGTGAGCCGTGGCTCTTGAATACCTTTAACTTATTGAATAGCATAACTTTTTGCCAGATTTATTCGTTACAGATCGTGTCCGCAATACGAGAGGTTGAAACTCTTGTTGCAGATCGGAAAATCGCTGATACCCTCGCTGCGAACGGCAATCGCCAGCGCCAGCCAATTGTGCATCGAGGGATCTTTCACTCGATAACAAGCCACACGACCCTCGCCATCGGTTATGGCCACGTGGCAACACTCGCCACGCCAACCTTCGACAAGCGCCGTACTCATCGCAAAAGGTTGCAGTTTCACATCCCACTGCGGTGCGGGCGAGCCGACCGAGCAATCGAGCATCGTGAGCAACGAGGTGATCGTATCTACCGCCTGCAATACCTCGCGGCATCGCATCATCAATCGCGCCATCACGTCGCCCTGCTCCTTGATAATGCTCTTGTGAGCGATCTGATCGGTGAAGACACCCCACGGGTGCGATACTCGCAGATCGCGTGCTAAGCCACTTGCACGAGCCGCCTGACCGACACCACCGATGCGCTGCATCTGTTGAGTATTGACAATTCCGCAGTGCTCCATTCGCGACAAGAGTGAAGGTGTCGTCTTGATGTCCTGACGCACCTCGTTGTAGCGACGGCGAATCTGCTCGACATTCTTCAATATCGTATCACGCAGTTCGTCGGTCAGCGGAAAGTTGGTGCCGAATGGACGGATCAGACCCTTGCCAAAACGATTGCCACACCACAACTGCGTGGTGTTGATTGTCATCGTGCGCAGGGCCTCACAAGCCACCTGACCGAGCTGATAACCAACGTCCATACACAGCGCACCCGTATCGGCGATGTGCATTGCCATACGCTCCAACTCCAACGCTACGGCACGCTCTACATCGAGGTTACCCGCCTTCGACGAATCGAACGACGCCAACTTCTCGATCGTGCGCACCAACGCAGTGGTGTGTGTTATGGCACTATCACCCGCAATACCCTCGGCCAGCAATACCTGACGCAGCAGGCTCTTCGAGGTTTCGAGTTGACGCTCTGCACCTCGATGTTGGTAGCCGAGCGAGATTTCGAGATGCAACACCTGCTCGCCATTACAGATAAAGCGGAACGCACCCGGCTCGATGATACCCGCGTGAATCGGGCCAACATTGACCTCGTGCAACGAGGCGCTCTCCATCTTATAGAAGGGATACTCGTCCACCGTACCACCTCGACGTGCACTGCGCGACGGAGCTCGCAGAGGTTTATCCCACGGCATACCGTCGTAGCGGATACCCCATCGTTCGGTCATATCGCGCTCGAAGGGGTGCATCGCTGCAAACTCCTTGGTCAGCGACGGCAGCTCCTCGTCGTAGTAATCGACATCATACGATGCCACCTCGATGGTGTGCTCTTCGTCGTTCAGTATCAAGCACCACACGCGCAGACGAGTCTCCTCGACAGGCACCCCGAAGTAGTGCGCCACGTGGCACGCAGGGTTGCTCAATCGCTCGCGCACGGCCTCGAAAAATTCGGCATACGAGAGCGACGGTATCTGTCGCAGGTCGATAGCCGAACCGTTGTTATATGTTGTAAACCACTTCATAGCTTAGAAATTAACGATTTGATCGATCCACACCTTCAACCATTCGGGCAAGGTCAAGCCAACCACCAACGCCACAGCCAGCAACGAGAATGCCGACCACGAGAGCCACGTTGCGTGAGGAGCCTCGCGCGTAGGGCTCTGATTGGGTTGGTAGCAGAGTTTGATCACTCGCGAGAAGATCGAGTAGATCACAATGCAGAGTAGCAGGAAGATCACCGCAACCAGCCACCACTGACCCTCAGCCATCGTCTGGCGCAGAATCATCAACTCCGACACGAACAGCGGCGAGGGCGGGAACGCCAGCAGTGCCACCGCTCCGAGGATCAAACCTGCCGCACCCACGCGGTTCAACTGCATATAGTCGCCCAAGCGGTTGATACGGTAGCCGTCGTAGATACTGCGCACCACGCCGATCTGCAAGAACATACTGCTCTTGATCAGCGTATGTGCCGCCACGTGCAGCACCGCAGCCCACGCCGCAATGCCTCCAATGCCAAGACCGATCGCCGCAATACCCATATTCTCGACCGTCGAGTAGGAGAGGAATCGCTTGTAGTTATTGGTTCTTCGCAGGAAGAGCGCACCGATCACCAGCGACACGATACCTGCCACGATCAGCACATTCTGAGCCCACTCGAAGACCGGGCTTGCCGCCATCAATCGATAGATGCGCAGAACTGCCACAAAGCCTGCATTGACCAGCACCGTCGAGATCAGACTCGCTGCCGGTGCAGGGGCTGCAAAGTTGGCGTCAATACCGATCGTATAGAGCGGAAAGATCTCCATCTTACAGCTATAACCCGCCACGACAAGCAGGAACGCAAT
>JAZOMS010000082.1:0-3293 GCA_045654145.1 Alistipes sp.
CTCGAAGATGTCAGCGATAACCTTCATCGAGAACTTTGGAGGATAGATATAGGTGTTACGCACCATAAACTCCTTCAAGATATCGTTCTGGATGGTACCCGACAACTGCTCCAAAGTACAACCCTGCTCCAGACCGGTCACGATGTAGAACGCCAATACCGGCAAAACGGCACCGTTCATAGTCATCGACACCGACATCTGGTTCAGAGGAATACCATCGAACAGTACCTTCATATCCTCAACCGAGCAGATCGATACACCTGCCTTACCTACGTCACCAACTACACGCGGGTGGTCAGCGTCGTAACCACGGTGAGTAGCCAAGTCGAATGCTACCGACAGACCCTTCTGGCCCGAAGCCAGGTTACGGCGGTAGAATGCGTTCGACTCCTCAGCGGTCGAGAAACCTGCATACTGACGAATGGTCCAAGGACGCATTACATACATAGTCGAGTAGGGACCACGCAGGAACGGAGCGATACCTGCTGCATAGTTCAGGTGCTCCATACCCGCCAGATCCTCTGCCGAGTAATGACCTTTGACGGGTATCTGCTCGGCGGTCAGCCATACGTTTTCGTTGCACTCGCACGGCTTCTGTGCATCGCAAGCTGCGCCTGCGTATGCCAAATCAGCGAATTTTGCTCTCATAGTTTTTCCTTCCGTTTAGATACCGAGTTCTTTTAAGTAATATTCCAGGGTGTCGAGTACGTTGACCTTAACGTGGATGAAGTTCTCGATGCCCTGAGCTTTCAGCTCGTCCATCGATGCGGGAGCACCTGCAACAACCAAGATTGCCTTGTCGCCCAGCAACTCCTTAACCTTAGGAGCTACGGTCAGGTAATCGTCGTCAGCTGCGCAAACCACTACGATGTCAGCCTGAGCTGCCAATGCAGCCTCAACGCCCTCCTCAACCGACTTGAAGAAGGTGTTGTCCTGTACGCGGATACCTGCGCAACCGAAGAAGTTGCACGAGAACTGAGCACGAGCGCGTGCCATACCCAGCGTACCGCAAGTCAGCATAAATGCCTTGGGGCTCTTCTCGCTACGGTCAACCTTCAAGCGCATAGCCTCGAATGCCATTGCGCCACGGTAGGGCTTCAAGCAGTTGCACTCGCAAGCCTTGCGGGTAACAACATCTGCCTGAACGTCCTCAGCAGCAACCTCAGTGAAGTTAGGATACTGGTTAGCACCCAACAGAATCTGACGGCGAGTTGCAACAGCCTTATCCTTAGCAGCAGCGGCCTTCTCAACCTCAGCCACGATAAAGCCCTCCTTGAATGCAGCGATGTAGCCACCCTTCTCCTCAACGGTCTTGAACAGAGCCCAAGCCTGCTCAGCGATGTTCTTGGTCAGGGTCTCGATGTAGTACGAACCACCTGCGGGGTCAACTACCTGATCGAAGTGCGACTCGTGCTTCAAGAGCAACTGCACGTTACGTGCGATACGCTCCGAGAACTCGGTCGGAGCCTCAAATGCAGCGTCGAACGGAGTAACCTCCAACGAGTGAACACCAGCGATAGTAGCCGACATAGCCTCGGTAGTGCCACGCAACATATTGATATAGGGGTCATAAACGGTCTGGTTCCACTTCGAAGTAACAGCGTGAGTGAACATCTTGGTCGAGCACTTGCACTCGGGCTTGTATGCATCAACGATGTTAGCCCACAACATACGTGCTGCGCGGAATTTAGCCATCTCCATAAAGTAGTTCGACGAAACTGCCATAGTGAAGCGGATCTTCTCAGCCACCTCGTCAACACTCAGACCCAGCTCCATCAGCTTCACGAGGTACTCGTGGCCGACAGCCAACGTGAATGCCAACTCCTGAACGATGGTCGAACCAGCGTTGTGGAACTGCGAACCGGTAACGCCAACAACGCGAACGCGCTTGTAAGCAGCGGTCTTCTTCACCAGCTCAGCCAGACGGGGGAAGCACTTCTCACCTGCCTCGCAGCAACCGAACGAGCCCTTGGTCGAGAGCTTCATCACGATGGGGTCAACCACCAGGTTCACGTGCAGGTCGTCAGCAGCTACGCACTCCTTCTCGACCTTAGCCAGCAGCAGAGCAGCAACCTGCTCAACAGCGCAGCCACAGATGGTCAGCTCGACAGCCGACAGCGAAATGCCTGCCAGCAGGGTATCGAGGTCCTCAGCCGAGAATTCAGCGTTGCAGATGCAGAAACCGAGTGCATCAACGCCAGCGTTAAGAACTTTCAGAGCCTCAGCGTTAGCCTTTGCGGGGCACTCTACACTGATGGTCTGGTGTACGCGCCACTCGTTGCTCTTGCCGGTGCTACGTACATACGGGAACTGACCGATGCCAGCGCCCACAAATTCGATAGCCTTAAGGTCTTCGGCGCGATAGTAGGGACGTACGTTGAAACCTTCGTCGGTACGCCATACCAATTTGCGCTCATAGTCAGCACCTTTAAGGTCGGCTGTAATCACCTCTTCCCACTTCTCGGTCGGAACCGGCGGGAAAAGATCGAACAGCTTTTCTTGGGTATTTGCCATAACTATTAGTAAAATAAGGTTAAGTTGTTTCTGTTCAATTGAACAAAGATACAAATTTTTTCCGATTGTTAGCCAAAAAACAGGAAAAAAATCACCTTTACACCTTAATATATAATTCAAGATTCAAAATACAAGAATCAAAATTTGGGTAATATGCTGTTTTATAACCGATTACGATTGGCGATTTTTTGATATGATTTCACGAGGATTCGGCACGTAATGTCGTTTTTTTGTTTGTGAGTAGGCGCACTCTCGGTGGCTGGGGGGGGGCGTGCGGCAAAAGTCGCACGAGCCACCGAGAGTGTGGCGGTTTTAGCAAAAATCGCCTTGTTTTGCATTTTTAGTGCGAAAAATTTGGATTTGTCGGTAAATTTTGCTTTCTTGCAAAAACGTGATTTTCAGCACAAAAAAACTCACAATTATGAAGAAGTATTTACTTATCCTTATCGTGGCTATTTTCTGCTTGCCGAGCTTCGCTAGTGCTCAATATCGAGCGAGTAATTATATTGGTCCTAGGACATCGTGGGAACGAGAAGCACAAGCGCAACACAGGAGAAATTATAAATTTGGTCACAGGTCCAAAAATTATCAATCTGCCAAAAAGTTTAAAGAACAAGTTCCATCAATAAATATTCATACAGCTATTGAGCTATCAATTGACAAGGCAACGGGCAAAACTACTGCTCGTTGGGAAGATGGTTCGGTATTCGTTGGCTTCACCTATTATGGACAAATCAATAGAGAGGGAACAATAACCTTTGCAGATGGTAGCAAGTACC
>JAZOMS010000083.1:0-7091 GCA_045654145.1 Alistipes sp.
TGTGCCGAATATCAATGCAGGTATAACAGGAGTTCTAAACTTCGCCTCTAAGCCCCTGAATCTCCCGCACGCTATCATCGTCGACAACTACGACATCACCAGGCTACTCCAAAAGGTGGCATATTTTGTCAAGGAGAACGAGGAAAAGGATATTTAGCGATGAAAGTTCACTTCGGTTTCGATACTTTACCTGCATTCCATTCTCCCGTGGTTACGGTCGGATCGTACGATGGCGTGCATTGTGGCCACCGCGCTATTCTCAGCCGAATCAACGAGTTGGCCAAGAGCAGTGGAGGTGAGAGTGTTGTGATCACCTTTGCTCCACATCCGCGAATTGTATTGGGAACAGCCGACGGACTAAGGTTGCTCAATACGCTCGACGAAAAGATCGTTCTGCTCGAAGAGGCGGGCGTAGATCACTTGATCGTAGCATCATTCACCGAAGAGTTCAGCCGTTTGTCATCAGAAGAGTACGTGCGCAACTATTTGGTCGAGAAGGTCGGAGTACGCACGTTGGTAGTTGGATATAATCACCATTTTGGTCATAATAAGGATGGCGATTTCCGTTTTCTACAATCATTGCAAAATGAATACGGTTTTGAGGTGTGCGAGATCTCGCGCCAGCAAATTGATAATGAGAAAGTCAGTTCGACAGTTGTAAGAGGGCTGATCGCTGAGGGCGATATGGTTCACGCAAAACAGCTGCTGGGACGCCCTTACATCCTGATTGCCAACCTCAAAGAGTATGTAGCTGACCCCTACAAGCTACTGCCCCCCAATGGTCGCTATCGAGTACAGATCGAGGGACAAGGTTCGGCCGTTCTGATGATCTCACACTGCAGTATGAGCCTCGATTTCATCTCGTCGTACAACATCGAAAAACCACTTCAAATCGGATTTATCGAGCGCATCGGATAAAAATGCACAAAATGTATCCGCAATTAGAAAAAAAATGTTACCTTTGTCAATTAAAACCCTAATAGCTTATGTCATTTATTACCGATAGAATCAAGACCGAGGGATTGACGTTTGACGACGTGCTCCTCGTTCCGGCATACTCGGAGGTATTGCCCCGCGAAGTGGATATCACCTCGAAATTCACTCGCAACATTCGTCTTAACACCCCGATCGTTTCGGCTGCAATGGACACCGTAACCGAGGCTGAACTCGCAATCGCAATCGCTCGTGAGGGTGGTATCGGTGTGATTCATAAGAATATGAGCATCGCAGCTCAGGCCGCTCAGGTTCGCAAAGTTAAGCGTGCTGAGAATGGTATGATCTACGACCCCATCACGATCTCGAAGGACAACACCGTTGGCGATGCGCTGAAATTGATGCACGACAACAAGATCGGTGGCATCCCCGTTGTGAACGACTCGAATATCCTGATCGGTATCGTTACAAACCGCGACCTGCGTTTCCAGCGCGATATGTCGCGTAAGATCGAAGAGGTAATGACTCACGAGGGCTTGGTTACTACAACCAATCCCGATTTGGCACACGCTGCTGACGTATTGTTGCAGAACAAGATCGAGAAGTTGCCCGTTATTGACGCTAACGGCAAATTGGTCGGCTTGCTCACCTACAAGGACATCACTAAGGTGCAGCAGAATCCTAACGCTTGCAAGGATGCCAAGGGTCGTCTGCGCGTGGCTGCGGGTGTGGGCGTTACTCCCGACTCAATGGATCGCGTGGCAGCACTGCACGACTCGCAGGTTGATGTTGTCGTTCTCGACTCAGCACACGGCCACTCGAAGAATATAGTAAATCTGTTGAAGCAGATTAAGGCTACTTATACCGACATTGATGTTGTTGTTGGTAATATCGCAACAGGTGAGGCTGCACGTTATTTGGCTGACGCTGGCGCTGATGGCGTGAAGGTTGGTATCGGTCCTGGCTCGATATGCACCACTCGTGTAATCGCAGGCGTAGGTGTTCCGCAGTTGGAGGCTATCTACGACGTAGCTAAGGCATTGAAGGGTAGCGATGTTGGTATTATTGCCGATGGTGGTCTGCGCTATTCGGGCGATATCGTGAAGGCATTGGCTGCTGGTGGCGACTGTGTAATGGCAGGCTCGATGTTTGCAGGTGTAGAGGAGTCGCCAGGCGAAACTATTATTTACAATGGTCGTAAGTTCAAGACCTACCGTGGTATGGGTTCGTTGGAGGCTATGCAGTGCGGTTCGAAGGATCGTTATTTCCAGGGTAACGAGACCGACACCAAGAAGCTCGTTCCCGAGGGCATTGCAGCACGTGTTCCGTTCAAGGGTACGCTGGCTGAGGTTATCTATCAGCTGGTTGGTGGTTTGCGTTCGGGTATGGGTTACGTAGGTGCTAAGAATATCGAGGCATTGAAGAAGGCTCAGTTTATCCGCATCACCAACTCGGGTGTTCAGGAGTCGCATCCGCACGATGTAGCCATCACCCGTGAGGCTCCCAATTACAGCCGTGGCGAATAACACGATGCTCGAATTTAAGGTACAGATTCGCGCTCGCTACCGCGACACCGACCAGATGGGTATAATCCATCATTCGAACTATGTCGCATATTTCGAGGAGGCTCGTGGTGAGGCCATTCGTCAACTTGGTCTTTCGTACAAGGAGATGGAGGATCGAGGGGTGATGATGCCTGTGGTCGATGTTCAGTTGCACTACTATGCTCCGGCTTATTATGATGATCTACTGACTTTCGTGGTCAGGGTGGAGAAGATGCCGATGGCACGCATTGAGTTCTTCTATGATGTCTACAATCAGAGAGAAGAGCTGATTAATAAAGGCAAGGTAGTGCTGGGATTTATGCAAAGTGCAACCCGTCGCCCGTGCCGAGCACCCGAATGGTTCTTGGATGTGCTACGCAAAGCTGGTTTGAATGACTAAGGCTAAGCGAACGAATATAGTATAGAAGATGAGGATTGGCAATGAGTGGCACAATCCTCATCTTTGTTTTATGACAAATAGCGTGTTAGTATGCCATTTCGTGTGCCAAAATGTCAGCGAAATCGTGCTGGCACATAGTTTGTGTATTATCGCAAGCAGAGAATAAAACTAAAAAACGATAATACTACTATGCAAAACGGAAAAATTGGGGTAACAACTGAAAACATATTCCCCGTAATCAAAAAATTCCTCTATTCGGATCACGAAATCTTCTTGCGTGAGCTTGTTTCGAATGCTGTCGACGCAACCCAAAAGTTGCGCACGCTATCGTCAATTGGCGAATTCAAAGGCGAATTGGGCAACCTGACCATTCGTGTATCGGTCGATGAGGCAGCTCGCACGCTGACCGTTTCAGACTCGGGTATCGGTATGACCGCCGAAGAGGTTGATAAGTACATCAATCAGATTGCATTCTCGGGTGCCGAGGAGTTTATGGCAAAGTACCAGAATCAGGCAATTATCGGCCACTTCGGTTTGGGATTCTACTCGGCATTTATGGTATCGGACAAGGTTGAGATCCGCACTCGTTCGTACCGTGAAGGCTCGAAGACTGTCATTTGGAACTGCGAGGGCACACCCGAATATACGATGACCGAAACCGACGAGGAGCGTAGCCACGGCACCGACATCATTCTGCACATCTCGGAGGATTGCAAGGAGTACACCGAGGCGGCACAGATCGAGGGTCTGCTGCGTAAATATTGCCGTTTCCTGCCCGTTGAGATCGCATTCGGCAAGAAGAAGGAGTGGAAGGACGGCAAGTACGTAGACACCGATAAGGATAACATTATCAACGATATCAAACCTTTATGGACTGTGAAGCCATCGGAGATCACCGAGGAGCAGTACAAGGAGTTCTACCGCGAGATGTATCCGATGAGCGACGATCCGCTGTTCTATATCCATCTGAATATCGACTATCCGTTCAACCTGACGGGTATTCTCTATTTCCCGAAAATTCGCAACAACTTCGAGATTCAGAAGAACAAGATCCAGCTCTACTGCAATCAAGTCTTCGTTACGGATTCGGTCGAGGGCATTGTTCCCGAATTTTTGACTCTGTTACACGGTGTGATAGACTCACCCGATATTCCGCTCAACGTATCGCGTAGCTACTTGCAGAGCGACAGCAACGTGAAGAAGATTTCGGGCTACATCACCCGCAAGGTTGCCGATCGTTTGCAGGAGTTATTCAATACGATGCGTCCCGAATATGAGTCGAAGTGGGACGACTTGAAGATCTTTATTCAGTATGGCATCATCACCGACGAGAAGTTCTCGGAGCGCGCTCAGGACTTTATGCTTTGGAAAAATACCGACGGAAAATATTTCACTCCGAAGGAGTATGCCGATATGGTACGCGAGAATCAGACTGATAAGGATGATACACTCGTATTCCTCTATGCCGATGATGCGATCGACAAGATGAGCTTCATCGAGAGCGCTAAGGCACGTGGCTATGACGTTCTGCTGATGAATGGACAGCTCGACAGCCACTATATCAATTGGTATGAGAACAAGAATGAGAAGTGCAGCTTTGTGCGCGTTGACAGCGACGTGGTCGATAAGTTGATTCGCAAGACCGACTCTCAGGCGATGTCGCTAACGGCAGCTCAGCAGGATATTATGCGTCCTGTTTTTGAGAGTCAGATGCCTGTCGATGAGAAGATTACATACAACATTGCATTTGAGGCTATGGATGCCGATGACGCACCGGTGGTGATCACTCAAAACGAGTATATGCGCCGTATGAAGGAGATGGCTGCCGTCAGCGGTGGCGGTATGAGTCAATTCTACGGTCAGATGCCCGACAACTTTACCATCGCTGTCAATGGCAACCATCCGATTGTGCTCGATCTGCTCGATAAGGTCGAGAAGGAGTATGGCGATAAATTACGCACAATGACCAAAAAGATCGATGCAGCTACAGCCGAGCAGACACGCTTTGCCGAACTCATAAAGGATAAGAAGGAGGCAGACCTCACCGATGAGGAGAAGTCTATGCGTACGGAACTTAGCGAGAAGATCACAACGCTACTCGACGAGCGCAATACACGTTTGCGCGAGATTGGCTCAGCTAATAGTCGCGTGCGTCAGATCATCGACCTCGCACTGCTGTCGAACGGAATGTTGAAGGGCAAAAACCTCACCTCGTTCATCCGCCGTAGCATCGAGTTGATCGAGCGATAAATTACACTTATTATAATTGACAAGGGCAGGGTATTTCAGTACTTTGCCCTTGTTTTTTGCATTTTTCTCGAAAAAAATTCGCTCAACCGCAAAATTTCAAATTCGTTTCAAATTCACGTATGACCTTTGCATCAAGAAAACAGATTAATAACAATTAAACACGAAAAAAAGATGAGACGAATTTATTTATTAGCAATTGCAATTTTCACGATTCTTGCCTTCACCAACTGCGAGAGATATGATGACTATAATGAGATGATGTTGTTGCGATCGAATGCCAACAATATCCAAGCAGCAGTCGCCGAACTCTATCCTCAGGCTCGTGTCGTCGAAATGGATCAAGATCGCAAGACCATCGAGGTGGATATTATCGACAACGATATCAGACGCGACGTCTATTTCGATCTTTCTTTAAGATGGTTGCGTACCGTAACTGATATTCACCGCGATGCTCTGCCCGCTGAGGCAACAAACAGATTGGCTACCAAGTACGATAGTTGGTTCATCGACAATGTAAAACAGGTTGACACTCCTACGGGCAATTACTATCTGGTAGAACTCGATAAGGGCGAGCGCGACAAGACTGTTAAGATTGATGCTGCAGGCAACATTTTATAACTCCTCGATTCAACAGGCCTCTTCATTTTTGATTAGCGATATTTATTAAAAGGGCAACCGCCTGTCCGACGCAATTTCGGACAGGCGGTTGAATTTAGTCGATAGAGTAGTGCTCACTACTCGGCATAGAGCCACGTAGTCATCGACCATTTGCCATTAGGCTCGATCGACGAGAACCCGGTCAACTCATCAGGCAACTCACGCATATTGGGGGCATTCGTTACCCACGACATCGGTTCAGGGCAGATCCAGGGCACCTCACCGCCGTTGTTCCATACAGTCCAATACTTTGTCTTCTCATCAACACGATAGAAGACTCGATGACCATTACGGATATTGCGAATGATCGCACCGCGATACTCTTTGCCATCAACCTCAATCGGAGCCAACGTAAATGCAGCACTGATCGGGCCGTGGCCGACAGGAATCACACCATCATTGGCCAATTGCTCAAAATCACCTTCAAGCGGAGTGCGTGTTTCGCTCGGAAGATTCTGATCGCTCAACAACCAACGCTCGCCTGCCGAAAGTACCAAACGATAATCATCACCCGTACTATCTGCCATAAACGGAACATTGATCGGAGTATGATAACCGACACCAATGGGCATTGCACTCTGGCTACGGTTGAAGAATACCACCGAATGTTCCAAACCTGCATTGCTCAGGTGGAAGATCATCTTGCACTTGAATTCGTGAGGCACGTGGCGGAAGATCACATCGTTAGCAGCATTCGAATAGAAACGTGCCTCGATCAATACCTCTTCATCATTTTCGATCGCCTTCGACACCACAAACGGCTGCGACTTGATCACTCCGTGATGATAAGCCCCCTCGGCTGGAATCGTAACGGGGAAGTCGTAATTGCGACCCTCAAACTCGAAATGTGCTCCTGCAATACGATTGGGAGGCAACAATAGCGGCAAACCATAAACGTGAGGACGAGTCTTGAAGTTCTCCACCTCATCGGCCTTAGGTGTGCGTAGAATCTCGATACCAAGGCGCGTATTGGCCAAACGTACCAAATTAGCGCCCATCGACGGAATCAGCAGTGCCGTGTAGTCCCCTTTCGAAAACTCCACTGCATCCATTCCGTACCAATCTATACGACGTATCATCGTTCGGTAGAGTATTAGAGCAACTTCTCGATCTTAGCCTTCAAAGCATCCTTCGATGCAGCGCCAACATTCTTATCGACAACCTCACCACCCTTGACAAAAACCACGGTCGGGATGTTGCGAACACCAAACTTTGCAACTGCCTCCTCGCACTCCTCGACATCGCACTTTGCTACAACAACGCGGCCCTCGTACTCTGCTGCCAACTCATCAATAATGGGAGCAATC
>JAZOMS010000084.1:0-15129 GCA_045654145.1 Alistipes sp.
GACATCATCGGTACAGCAGAGTTCCCCGAGGAGGAGTGGGAGCAGATGAAGAAGGACGTAACGCAGGGTGGTGCAGCTATCATCAAGTTGCGTGGTCGTTCGTCGTTCCAGAGCCCCTCGTATCTGTCGGTTGAGATGATCCGCTCGGTAATGGGTGGTGAGAAGTTCCGCTTCCCCGTTGGTACCTACGTATGCAACGAGAAGTACAACCACATTATGATGGCTATGGATACTGTTCTCGACGCTGAGGGTTGCCACTATCAGATGCCCGTTGGTACTGAGGAGGAGATCGCTAAGCTCGACGCAAGCTACGCTCACTTGTGCAAGATGCGTGACGAGTTGGTAACTTTGAACATCGTTCCCGAGATTGCTAAGTGGGGCGAGATCAATCCCAACTTGAAGTAATCCCACGAGGTTTACCTAAATAATAATAGCCGCCCCGTTCGCGAGGCGGCTATTATTGTTTTTTGTTCGTTGCTACTACAATCCCTTTCGGGCGATCTTCCACGCCAGCCAATTGTAGAGGCGGAGGGCTGTCCAGCGCCACGCTACGGGCAGACGGTTGATAACCTGCAACTTGCGCAGTATGCGTCGATTCATTGTGGTGTAGGCGAAGAAACGCTCGGTGTCGCGCGCCTCTTTGGTGCCACCTTTGGCGCTGATGATTATAGCGCGAGAAAGCCCGATGCGGGCAGCGTATTCGTCGAGCATCGGTTCACGACCTGCGGTATAGAAGTCGCGGAACGAGGCGGTGCCGTCGTCGCCACGATAGATCGACGGAGTGCGGTTTTGTGCGGCGCGATTGTAGCGGCAGAGGCGCTTGGGCGTGGTCGCAACTCGGTAGCTGCGAGCGAGTTTCACCCACATATAGGTGTCCTGTCCCATTCGCATTCCGACGGGAAAGCCTCCTACCTCATCGAATACCCGACGGGCAATGGTCGTAGCCGACGTGATGCATACGTAGCGGCGCATTGCCTCGGCAAAATAGTCCTCCACGATGCCCTCATACTGAGGCGTGTCGCCCGCAAACGTGCCATCCTCCGACACGATGTCGAAACCCGAGCACCAACCTCCGCAGTCGGGGTAGAGCGAGATCAGTCGGGCGATCTCTGCGAGGTAGTCGGGAGCCCACTCGTCATCGGCGTCGATCATTGCAATGTAGTCGCCCTCAGCGAGTCCTATTGCTCGGTTACGGGCCGCGGCCGAGCCCGCATTGGTTTGCTGGTGGAGCTTGATTAGGGGCGAATCGATCGCTTTGACCCGCTCCACTGAGCGGTCGGTCGATCCGTCATCGACAATGACAATTTCGAGTGGCTGCACGGTCTGCGCCAAAACCGATCGCAACGTGCGCTCGATCTCGGCCTCCTTGTTGTAGAGTGGTATGATTACCGAAAAGCGTGGGGTATTCATAACTTTCACTGTACTAAAAGGTTGCAACCTCTGATTTCACTCTTATCGATGCGTCCAGCGATCTCGAACGACCCATCGACGAAGGCTCGTCCTGCATCCTCAGTTTGGAGAAAAGCACACGAATAGACGTTCCCCAGGTCGATGATGTTGATACCGCCACGAAGTCCCGCTGGGAGCAGTCGGAACGGATCGTTCAGGTCGCGCGTGATGATACGCATCCACGGCGGCGCAACAAATCGATTACCCCCGCGAGAGTAGGCTTGCGAAGTCAGTTCAGCCATCCCGTATTCGGAATGTATTGCCCTGACATTGAATGCATTGCAGAGCACTCGATGTAGCTCCTCCTTGGATAATTCCTTGCGTCGTCCCTTCATTCCGCCCGTCTCCATCACCACCACATCGTGCAGGTCGGGCGCAAATTGCTCGGCAAGATCGAGTAGTGCGTAGGTTACTCCGAGCAGAATCTTCGGGCGCGAATCGGCCGCAATGTCCGACAAAAGTCGCTCGTAATCATCGAGATAGAAACCACCGTGCCCACCCGCGTCGGCAATCAGTCGATCGACCATATAGATCAGCGACGACCCCTTGCGCTCCAAGTACGAGGGCAACAACCCGTATATACTCCACTCCGAGGCGTCGCCATAGAAGTGCTGGAACGCACTGCGGAAGGCGCGTTCGTAGATTCGCAGGTCGGCCATCGGGTGGCGTGAGGGCACTCCTCCGCCGGTCGAACTGCTCGTAAAGACCTGTTCGGGAGGCTCGGCTCCGCAGTAGATATTGTGCGTTTTGAACAACCCAATCGGCAGAAACGGTATCTGCTCCACCTCGTTCACCTCGTCAGCCCTGACCCCGATAAGGTTGAGGTATTGGCTATAAGGCTCGCACCGTTCGGCCTGAAACCTAAACAGTGCGAGAGCTTCGTGGCGGAACGATGCTTCGTCCCTGATGCCAAAAATGCGATCCAAATTGGGTTGATTCATCGTGTGTTAAGCCTTCAAGAAACGTTCGCAATCCAGTGCAGCACGGCAACCGCTACCTGCGGCGGTGATCGCCTGACGATAGTGCGGATCCTGCACATCGCCCGCAGCAAACACACCCTCGATATTGGTGCGCGACGTGCCATCCTTGGTTACGATGTAGCCCTGCTCGTCCAACTCAATCTGACCTGCAAACAGCTCAGTATTGGGATGATGGCCGATCGCCATAAAGATACCCGACAACTCGATCTCGCGCTCGGTGCCGTCATTATGGCGCACGCGCACGCCCGTTACGCCCGACTCATCGCCCAAGATTTCAGCCGTATTGTGCTCGAACAGAACCTCGATGTTGGGGGTGTTCTGCACACGCTCCTGCATCGCCTGCGATGCACGCAGATAGGGCTTGCGAACGATCAGATAGACCTGACGGCACAGACCTGCCAGATAGGTAGCCTCCTCGCACGCGGTGTCGCCACCACCCACAACAGCCACATCCTTCTTGCGGTAGAAGAAACCGTCGCACGTTGCGCACGCACTGACACCCATACCCTTGAAGCGCTCCTCCGAGGGCAGTCCGAGGTACTTTGCTGTTGCGCCTGTGCAGATGATCACGCTCTCGGCCTCGATCTGTTTCTCGCCATCGATCGTGATCACGAAGGGACGTGCGCCTAATTCCGCCTTGGTAACTGCTCCGAAACGGATATCCGTGCCGAAACGCTCGGCCTGAGCACGCATACGGCTCATCAGTTCGTTGCCGTCAATACCCTCTGGATGCGAGGGGAAGTTCTCGATTTCGGTTGTTGTAGTGAGCTGACCACCAGGGGTAATACCCTCATAGAGCACGGGGCTCAGACCCGCACGTGCGGTGTAGATTGCAGCGGTGTAGCCCGCGGGACCACTACCGATAATAAGGCATTTTACTTGTTTCATAGTTGTATGTTTTTACGTTATTTGAATCTTGTTTTGTCGATACGTGCGCAGCGCACCTTTTATATCAGTTTACAAATATAGCGATTTCAATCGAAATATCAAACGATCACTCCTTGCTTGTCGGGTGGAAGTGATCAAAGAGCTTACGGGCACGTGCTACGCCAACCACCTCGGTCAGTTCGTCGAGGGTTGCCCGACGCACTCGGGCAACAGTGCGGAACTTGCGCAACAAATCCTCGATCGAGGCCGCGCCGATACCCTTAATCTGCTCCAACTCGCTTGTAATGAAGGCCTTCGAGCGTTTGTTGCGGTGGAACGTAATGCCAAAGCGGTGCGCCTCGTCGCGCAGATGGGTGATCACCTTCAATGGCTCGCCCGTGCGATCGAGATAGTAGGGATCGGGGTCGAACGGGAAATAGATCTCCTCCAATCGCTCCGCCAAGCCGACTATCGGAATCCGCTTCTCCAACCCCAACTCGACCAGCACCGAGTAGGCGGAACTGAGCTGTCCCTTGCCACCATCGACCACGATCAGGTCGGGCAGTTCGCGCC
Source organism: Alistipes sp. (assembly GCA_045654145.1). Classification (GTDB taxonomy): domain Bacteria; phylum Bacteroidota; class Bacteroidia; order Bacteroidales; family Rikenellaceae; genus Alistipes. The sequence goes on from JAZOMS010000084.1 coordinate 3,870, forward strand.
CCTCGTCGAGCATACGTGAGTAGCGACGGTGGACGATTTCGCGCATCGAGGCGAAGTCGTTAGCCCCGACCACGGTCTTGATGTTGAAATGGCGATATTCGCTCTTCGAGGGGCGACCATCGCGGAATACGACACACGCCGCCACGGGGTTGGTACCCTGTAAGTTAGAGTTGTCGAAGCACTCGATGTGGCGGGGCTGACGCTCCAAATGCAGTTCGCGTCGCAGTGCCTCCATTAGACGGTCGGTGTGGCGTTCGGGGTTGCGAATTTCGAGATTTTTCAACTGCTCGGCACGGTAGATTCGCGCACCTTTCTCCGAGAATTCCAACAATTTGAGCTTGTCGCCACGTTTCGGAACGGTGAACGTAATGCCCTCGAATAGCTCAACATCGGGCAGAAATGGCACTACAACCTCACGTGCCAAACGCCCGGCGATGCGCTCGCTGATCTGCTGAATCGCCTGTGTCATAACCTGTTGTGGATCACTCTCGACACCGAGCGAGAGTTGCGAAGTGAATGTGCCCGTTACTGCGCCATTGACGATTCTCACGAAGTTGCAGTAGGCCGCATCGTCATCCATCAGTAGCGAAAATACGTCCAACGTAAAGAGCGACGAATTGACAATCACCGACTTGCTCGAATAGTTCTCCAATGCCGCCAAACGAGCCTTGTAGCGTGCTGCCGCCTCGAAACGCAACTCCGCCGCCGCCTCGTTCATCTGCCGTTCGAGCCACGAGCGGGTTGAGCGCAGATCGCCTCGCAACGTCGAGCAGATGCGTGCAATGTCCTCGTCGTACTCCTCGCGCGATTGGCGACCGACGCACGCTCCTTTGCAGTTGCCGAGGTGGTATTGCAGGCAGACCTCGTAGCGACCTCGTGCGATCTGTTCGGGCGAGAGATTCAGGCGGCAGGTGCGTAGGGTATAGACCTCACGAATAAACTCTAACACAGAGCGTTGCATCGAAATCGAGGCATACGGACCGAAATATTGCGAGCCGTCGCGCACCACGCGGCGCGTCGATTCGACTCGTGGAAAAGGCTCGTTGCGAATGACAATCCACGGATAGGTTTTGTCGTCTTTGAGCAGAATGTTGTAGCGCGGTTGGAGTGTTTTGATCAGCGAATTTTCCAACAGCAGGGCGTCGCTCTCGCTCCCCACAACAATATGTTTGATGTCGGCAATCTGACGCACCAACGCCCGCACCTTTGCCGAATGTTCCTTACTCTCAACGAAATAGGACGCAACGCGACGACGCAGGCTCTTTGCCTTGCCGACGTAGATCACCGTTCCCGACTTGTCCAAATATTGATAGACTCCGGGGTCGAGGGGCAGAGCTGCAACCTGCTCTTTGAGGCGTGTTATGCGTTCGTCCTGTTGCATTGTCAAAGTCGAAAAAGGGGCAGTCGCCTTCCGCTCTGTGTCGGATTGCTCCTGCCCTTAGAGTGAGTAGTGAGGTGGTGTTTAGAAGAGCAGCTTACCCGTCTTCACGCGCTTAACCAAACGTGCCACATCTTCCCAAGCCTCCTCGGTGGGAGTTGTGCCGACGATCTCGATCACCTTGCCTGCGGTGATCGCACCGATCGTGCCACACTGACGCAACGACAGCCCCTCGCACATACCAGCCAGGAAACCAGCAGCATAGAAGTCGCCTGCACCCGTGGTATCGACGCGCTTGGCAGCTGCCATAATGCCCACGTGCGACACCTCTGAGCCCTGCTTGATCAGAGCACCACGCATACCGATTTTTACGATCACCAGATCGCACATCGTCGAGATATATTGCAGAGCATTGACGGGCTCTTCCTCGCCCGAGAAGGCGCGAGCCTCGTCCTCGTTAGCAAATACGATATCGACATACTCGCTGATCACCTCGCGCAGGAAGTCGATGTTCTCCTGCACTACGTTGAAGCTCGCAAGGTCGATAGCAACCTTCAAACCGAGCTCCTTGGCCATACGGATTGCACCGCGAATAAGGTTGTGATCCTGAACTAGATAGCCCTCGACATAGAGGCAGTCGTAGCCCTCGAAGATCTCGGGTTTCAAGTCCTCAGCCTTCATCTCGACCGCAGCACCGAGGTGGGTTACCAACGTGCGCTCGCCATCGGGCGACACCAGCGATACACACTTGCCCGAGCGCTCCTCGCCACGCATAATGAAGGGCTGAATACCAAGATTATCCAATGCCGATTCGAAGAAGTCGCCCGTCGAGTCGCGTCCCACCTTACCGATGAAACCAACCTTGCAACCGAGACGAGCCATTGCACGAATCGTATTGTCGGCCGAGCCACCGAGCGAGAGGGTGTAGGGGAGTCCCGAAACCGACTTCGAGATCTCCTTCTGCTGCTCCGAATTAACGAGGCTCATACTGCCACGGGGCAGGTCGAATTTTTCGAGAACCTCGTCCGAGCGCAGGTTCACCAGCATATCCGTCAGGGCATTTCCAATGCCGATAACTTTCTTCATAATTGGGTTGTATTTTATTGATTATTAGATCGAAAGGATTTTCAGTGTGTTCAACAAGTCGCGATTGATCGGCTTATCCTTGCGGATGGCCTTCGTAAATGGAATATAGACTAGCTCGTCGTTCTGCACACCGATCATCACGTTGCGCTGACCCTCCATCAGTGCGTGGATCGCCGCCTCGCCCATACGACTTGCGATGATACGGTCGCTTGCCGTCGGTGAGCCGCCACGCTGAATATGTCCGAGGATCGTCACACGGGTGTCGTACTGCGGATACTCCTTCTTGATACGCTCCGCAACACCCATCGCACCGCCCGTCAGTTCGCTCTCGGCAACCAACACGATCGACGAGTTCTTACTCTTGCGGAAACCGTTGCCGATCAACTCACCCAGCTGGTCGGTCTCGGTCATAATTTCGGGAATGATTGCTGCCTCGGCACCCGACGCAATAGCACCATTCAGCGCGAGGAAACCCGCATTGCGACCCATCACCTCGACCAAAAACAGACGCTCGTGCGACGAGGCGGTATCGCGCAACTTATCCACTGCGTCCATAATAGTATTGAGAGCCGTGTCGTAGCCGATCGTGGTGTCGGTACCGTAGAGATCGTTGTCGATCGTGCCGGGCAGACCCACAATGGGCACATCAAACTCCGACGCAAAGACACGCGCACCCGTCAGCGAGCCGTCGCCACCGATAACTACCAGCGCGTCAATGCCTTCGCGGCGCATTGTGTCGTATGCCACTTGGCGACCTTCGGGGGTCTGGAACTCCTTGCAGCGAGCCGTTTTGAGGATTGTGCCGCCCTGCTGGACGATGTTGCTGACGTTCTGAGTCTTGAAGGGAATGATCTCGCCAGTAATCAGACCGCGATAACCGCGCATAATGCCCTTGACTGTGAAACCGTTATAGATTGCTGCGCGCGTAACGGCGCGTATAGCTGCATTCATCGCGGGAGCGTCGCCACCCGAGGTCAGAATACCGATACATTTGATCTCTGCCATAGTCTTCTGTTTTGTGAGGTATGCACGCGGGCACACCTATCATTAATAGTGCAAATATACGAATAATTCGATTCAAAATTCAAAAAAGCAAGATTCAAAATTGGTCTTTGTTCTTGTTTTAGTCTTACCATTGGCGGGTGGAAGGCACGTTATATGTGCACATCTGCAAACAAAAAAGTCGCGCCCCTCTCGGAACGCGACCTAATTATGCGAAAATTCACTAAATAATTGTGAAAATCCTTACTCCGCAGCCTTCACAATCTCGTCGTGAGCGTCATCGACAGCCTTTGTAGCTTCGTTGAGCACAACGCTTGCCGAGTCGAGTCCTGCTTTGGTTACCTCGATAACCGCCTTAGCCAGATCAGCTGCTGCCGCCTCAACCTCAGCCTCCGAGCCCTTGACAATCGCGCGACCTGCACTCTCAACCACCGCTCCCGCCGCCTTGACCACCTCATCGGCACTCTCTTCGAGTGTCGAGGTCTCCTTTGCGCGGTTGTCGATGTCGATCTTCAAATTCTGCTCTGGAATCGAGATATAGAGCTGATCGTGGTCGATCTCGATCACATTTTTACCTTCAGGATCAATGTTGTAGGTGTGGTTATAGAGCTTGACGGTCACGTCATTCAGGTCGATCGTGTGAAGGAAGTTATCGTTCACGTTCCAACGGCGGAGGTTGCGTTCCACTCGCTCGCGCATATCTGCCTCCTTGATGCCTTTGCGGATCTGCTCGTGGTTGCTGAATGCGGTAGCGAAGAAGAGCACCAACGCAACGATCCACGCGCCACCGACGATATAGGAGAAGGTGCGATTGATTTTATGACCAAAGACAAATCCCGACAGCAGGTAAGCCAGCAGCACCAATGGCAGCAAAACGCCAACAATAGCCGACGCTACGAGCGTGATGACTGCTCCTGAGCCGATGTAGGTTGTGAACGAACTGAATAGCTCGTATTCGCTCTCAGGAGCTACGAACAAAAATCCGAACAGCCCTACTACACAGCCGATTACGCCCGCCAAAATGCCCGCCAAAGTGAGCAATGCCATAGCCTTGAAACAGAAGAGAATGATGCGACCGATTACGTAGAATATGTCAGCCAACAGCGATTGGCTACGTTCGTCGTTCGATACCGCCTCGTGAGCCTCGGCTTGTGCGCGGGTCTTCGACGAGATGGTCTGGGCGTTGATCTTTTCGCCCGTCATTTCGAGTTTTTGGCGTGCGCTCTTGGCCATCGGAATGGCAAACCACATCACAAAATAGCCCAAAATGAAGATTCCGAACAGCGATCCGCAGAAGTCGCGGAGGTTGTCCCAATCGAAGCTTTCGAATAGAATAATACCTACGATCGGTGCAAACATCGCCAAACGCACCCACACGGGGTCGATGTCGAAGAATGTGCCGATACCCGAGCAGACACCACCCAGCTTCGCGCTCTCGGGGTTGCGATACAGGCGGCGCGGGATACGCGGCGTGGGCTCTTTGGCCTTCGGTTCGCCCTCGTTGCTCTCCTCCTCGATCGCCTCGGGCGAGCCCATCTGGTCGATGATCGAGCGGATGAGCGGCAACGAAACCACCGTCATATTGTGCTGACGGCTCAGGATCAACTCGGCAATGCGAGCCTCGATGTCGGCTACGATCTCTTCGCCATCGTCGGTATCTTTGTAGGTTTGGTTGAGGTTGTCCAAGTATGCAGCCAAAACCTCATAGGCGTCGATGTCAAAGACAAAACCAACGCCCGAAATGCTAACTTTCTTGCTCTCTTTCATAACTCCGTGGGCTATTCAAGGGGTTCAACATCGGTGATATTACTCTCCGTTTTGCCGTAGCGGATTGCACGAACCTGCTCGACAAGCTCCTCCCACGACTCGTCCAGCTGCGCCAACGTGCGACGACCCTCAGCCGAGAGCGAGTAGTATTTGCGCGGGGGACCCTGTGGCGACTCCTCCCAACGGTAGGTCAGCAGACCTTGATTCTTCTGACGGGTCAGAATAGGGTAGAGCGTACCCTCGACCACGATCATCTGCGCAGCTTTCAGCTCGGCGATGATCTTGGGAGCATACGAATCCTCGCGCGAGAGAATCGAGAGGATACAATACTCCAAAATGCCTTTGCGCATTTGCGCCTTTACGTTATCTGCGTTCATAGCATTTATGGTTTTAAGCTGTTATTTATCAAGTTGTTTGGGGTCGCGGTGAGCCACCACGCGCTTAGGTGCCGAGGGCATTATGATCCACAGAATGATGTAGACCCACAGGCTGACGCCACCCATAATCAGCAGTAACGCAGTGATTGCGCGTACCAACGTTGTGTCCAAACCGAAATACTCGGCGACGCCTGCGCATACGCCCGCCAGCACGCGGGGATAGGTGCGCTGCAAACGGCGATTTGAGTTGTTGTTCTCCATAGTCGGTTTCTATTTTTTGAAGTTAGCGACTGCCTCGTCCGAGGGCATTACGATCCACAGAATGATATAGACCCAAAGACTCATACCACCAAAGAATATCAGCAGGAAGGTAACCAAGCGGATTGCTGCCGTATCGACTTTGAAGTAGCGAGCTACACCTGCGCAGACGCCACCGATCGCGCGATCGCGCAACGGACGACGGAAAATGCGCTGGGGGTTTTCGTCGTAGAGATCTTCGCGCACGCGACGCTCACCGAACTCTTCGGGGCGTCCCATCTGCGCCATTGCGGTGCGTACGGTTGCGAGCGTCACGACCATCATCGGCGAGGGAGTCTTCTCGCGGAAGATCTCGGCAATGCGGTTCTCGATGTCGGTCATCACCTCTTTGTCGTCTGCGCCCAAACGAGCCTCGACGTCCTCCAAATAGGTGCGCAGGGTCTGGTAAGCGTCGTAGTCGAGCGTAAACGACTGCGAACCGATGTTTACATTGATAGTCTCTTTCATTGTGTTGGTATCTGTTTTTAGTTCTTGTTTCGGATATGATTTATCACGTACTGCAAATATATGAATAAAATTTGATACTTTGCAATACATAGAACTATAAATGCTGATTTTTCGACCTTTTGAGCGAATATTTAGGCATTCCCGAGGAATTTTAGTTGAGGAATTTGGGCGTAGATCGTGGATTTAGAGTGCAGATTATTTGTTGAGGTGGGTCGTTGTGAAGTGCTCGATGTGTCGATTCAACTCGCGCACCTCGGCGAGAGCGTTCCACGCAGCGTCCTCGGAGAGCACGCCACGTTTCAGGTCGCGAGGGAGTCGGCCTGCGGTGTCGTCGTCGCAATCTTTGCGCCACTCCTCGCTGCCATAGTAGCGGTCGAGTTGCTCGATGTTGTCCTGCAAGGCGATGTATTGTTCGAGTGCTTCGGCGAGGTTAGCAGTGGCACTCGCTATTGCGTCGAGACTGTGCTCCATCTGCGCGATTCGCTCTAATTGATTGGTTGACATAGTTTTGCGATTGTTTGAAACGAGGAAACCAAGTTCGGGGGCTGGGGCGGGCGCCCGAAGGGCGAGCCCCCGAACTTGGGCAGTTTTTGAGCAAACTGCCATTTACTTTGTTATATAAAAGTAATCAATCTTGAATTGTAAATCCTCATTATTCTATAATTAAATAGGTGGCTACCGAGCAGAGGGTCAGCACAAGACCAACAGCCGACTCGTAGGGGATCAGGCGCAGACGCTCCTTGATGTTCATCTCGACAGCGCCACCCGTAGCGTGGAAGAACGATCCGTGGGGCAGATGGTCGAGCACCGTTGCGCCCACATTGACCAGCGCAGCACCCCACACGGCCGAGATTCCCGACGCCAAAATCGTCGGTGCAAACGATGCCGAGGCGATAGTCGCACCTGCTGTGGTAGAGGCAGTTGCGGCCGACATAATGGCACCTGCAAGGGGAGCAAGCAACAACTTGGCACCCTCGCCCTGCCCGAGTACCGAGATCAGCGCATCGGTCAGCGACGAGGCCTTGATGATACCCGCAATTGCGCCCGTGGCTACCAGCAGAACCGCCACGACAGACATCTTCTCCAAACCATAGCTGATGCTCTCGGCGGTGCGACTCCACTGACGTGTAGCGCAGATTCCGACGATACCACCAACGGGCAGTGCGATCAGCGGATCGATAGCGATACCGACCAGTGGACGCATTGCCAACAGCGCGATAACCACCAGCGGGCCTGTGATTGACGCCCAGAACGAGGGTAGCGATTCGTCATTTGTGCTCACATTTGCGCCCTCGGCAACGGGGTTGCTATATCGTTTCGACATCAGCGGAATGATGACATAAACCGTTACGAACAAGCCGATTACGGCAGGAACAATGTTGGCAGCCATAACCGACGAAAGAGGTGCATCGAAGTTCTCGGCAGCGATGATCGTGTTGGGGTTGGGCGAGATGATGTTGCCGCACTTGCCTCCGCCGACCATTGCCAGTAGCATTGGGAATTTAGCCACGCCCATACGGTCGGCAATGATGATTGCGATCGGGGCAACGGTGATCACCGCCACGTCGATAAATACGCCAACGGCAGTCAGCAACATCGTCGAGAGAGCCAACGCCAAAAAGACGTGGCGCGAGCCGAGTCGATTGACAATGGCGTGCGAGATTGATGCCGCTGCGCCCGTTTTGATCAGCACGCCCGACAGCACACCTGCCGCGATGATACGCACAATGGCGGGGGTGATATCCTTGACGCCTGTGATCATATTTGCGACTGTTCCGTCGAGCCCCATACCACCGAGCAGACCGCCGACGATTGCGCCCAAAAGAAGGCTATATACGGGTGAGAACTTGCGGATAATCAGCACGATGGCTATGACCAATCCGATGATTGCTCCAATTGCACTATTCATTGTTATTTGGTTTTTGAAGGGTTAATAATCCGGCTATTTGAGAGGCGGTGCGACGCACGTTCTCGGTCGCCACCTCGTGCTGCATCGCCACTTCGAGCGCTACGGGTCCCGCTACAATGGGCAACACCGCCGCAAAACCGCTCTCGCTGAGCTCCTTGCAGGGTTGCACTGCGCCACCGATCGCAACGACGGGAATCCCCTGTGCCTGAGCCGCACGCAGTACGCCACTCGGAGCTTTGCCCATTGTTGTTTGGCGGTCAATACGACCCTCGCCCGTAATAACGAGGTCGCTGCCCGCGATGATCTGATCGAATTGCATTGCATTGAGTACCATATCAATACCGCGTTCCAAACGCGCTCCGAGCAGAGCTTTGAAACCTCCGCCAAGACCTCCCGCAGCACCTGCACCGGCTATCGTGTCGACCTGCACGCCATTGAAACGCTCGATGGCGCGGGCGTAGCTGCGCAAACCTTGATCCAGACGTTCGACCATCGCAGCGTCGGCACCCTTTTGGGGAGCAAAGACGTATGCTGCACCCTCCTTGCCGTAGAGTGGATTGGTGACGTCGCACGCAACGATAAACTCGCACTCGCTCAGCTCTTTACGTGCAGTCGAAGAGTCGATCGAGGTGATCCGTTCCAAGATCTCGCCACCACCAACAAGTTCGCCACCCTCGCTGTCGAGGAATCGGAATCCCAACGCGCGTAACATACCCGTACCGCCGTCGTTGGTTGCGCTGCCGCCAATGCCTACAAGGAATTTGCGACAGCCGCGCTCCATTGCGTGGGCAATCATCTCGCCCGTGCCGTAGGTCGAGGTGAGCAGTGGGTTGCGCTCCTCAGGGGCGATCAGTGGCAGACCGCTTGCCGCCGACATCTCCATAACGGCTGTGAGTCCGTTGTCAATCACGCCGTAGCGAGCCTCGATTGGGCGTCCGAGCGGATCGGCCACACGAGCCTCGATGTAGTCGCCACGGAGTGTTTCGACCAGCGCCTCGACCGTCCCCTCGCCACCGTCGGCTATCGCCACCTTGCGCACCTGGCAGTTGGGCACTCGTTCGCGGAAACCCGCCTCGAATGCGTCAGCCACCTCGCGCGACGAGAGCGACCCCTTGAACGAGTCGATGGCTATTGTAATTCGGTTCATAGTTCGAAAAAAGCAGTATTAAGTTTCAATGCAAATATAACAATTTTTTCTCAATGCGAAGATTGTGCCTTGATGAATTGTGTCCGCTTTTTTTTATTTTAGCAACTATTTGTTACCTTTGTAACTGATTGAAAGGTGTGTAACCACAAAACTACTGACAACCGATGAGTGAAAAATCAATTTACGGCACAATGGATGCCGCAACCGTTAAGCGTTTCAAACATTGGCAGTTACGTACCATCATCGTGTCGATGGTGGGCTATGCTGTCTACTATTTCGTGCGAAAGAATTTCTCGCTGGCAATGCCCGGTCTGACAGCCGAATATGGCATTTCGAACACCAGCTTCGGTATTGTGATCGGTATCGGATCGCTCGTTTATGGTCTGTCGCGCTTTGTCAATGGTTTTGTGGTAGACAAAATCAGCACTCGCGCGGTGATGGCGATCGGTCTGCTGTTGTGTGCGGCGGCAAATGTTGCGTTCGGTTGCGGTTACGACCTGAGCTACGCAATCACGGGCGTGGCAGAGGGTCCGCAGGTGGTCAATATGTTGATTCTGCTGATGGGTATTACGATCATCTTGAACCAATATTTCCAGGGCTTGGGTTATCCTCCCTGCGCACGTATGTTGCCCCATTGGATCCACCCTTCGGAGCTGGCAACCAAGATGTCGATCTGGAACACTTCGCACTCGATCGGTGCGGCTGCGGCGGTGGTCGTTTGTGGCTACATTATGGGGCATTTGGGGCAGGATCTGAGTGCCAATGCCGAGGTTGTAGCACGTATGGCCGAGAATATGGGTGTGGCGGCGGACGATGCCGAGGGTATGAAACGTGTGTTGCAATATGCCTCGCACTATGGAGCGTGGAAGTGGTGCTTTTGGATCCCCGCAGGCATTGCGGTGCTGGGTGCGGCGTGGCTCTTCTTCGGGTTGCGTGATACCCCCTCGTCGGTGGGTCTACCTGAGCTGCCCGACACCGATGCCAAGAGTCAGGAGGCTGCTGCCGACAAGCACGGTCATAAGAAGTTCCTCGCTCATATGGTCTTCCGCAATCGTTGGGTCTGGACGCTCTGTATAGCCAATGTCTTTGTCTATATTATGCGTATGGGTATCCTCGATTGGGGTCCGAAATTCTTGACCGAGAGTCGAGGAATGAGTATCGTCAAGGCGGCGTGGAGCGTGGCAATCTTCGAGATCTTCGCAATCATCGGTACAATAGTCGCAGGTTGGGCAACGGATAAGTTCTTCAAGAGCAAGGCGCACCAGATGTGCTTGGTTTGTATGGTGATGGCGTCGCTGTTTATGATCATCTTCGTAGCCTTTCCACAGATGCCGCCCGTGTTGTCAATTCTGGTGCTGGCTATGGGCGGTTTCTTCATCTACGGTCCTCAGGCGCTGATCGGTATCGCCTCGGCAAACCAAGCGACCAAGGAGGGCTCGGCAACTGCCAATGGTGTGGCGGGCGTGTTTGGTTACGTAGGCTCGTTCTTCTCGGCATTGGGCGTGGGTATGCTGGCTGACGCCTACGGCTGGAATACGGTATTCTATGTGATAGTGGCTGTCGGAGCGCTGGGCGCGCTGGTCTTTGCAACGATGTGGCGAGCTCCGCGCGACGGTTATGAGCGCGCCAAGCAAATTAAATATGAGGAGTAGTTATGATAGAGTATGATGAAATTCACGGAGTCGGTTCGCCTTATTCTTTTGATGAACTGAGCGAGCGACTCGGCAAGATTCGCCACGTGGCATTCGATATGGACGGCACGATCTACATGGGCTCGACGCTCTTTCCGTTCACGATAGCGACTTTGCAGTCGTTGCGCGATAATGGTG